>JBBRLY010000023.1:0-1247 GCA_038231155.1 Saccharimonadales bacterium (SeqCode) | reverse complement strand
TTGACACCCGATTGTGCTGGTATCTTTCCTGTACAGAACCTTTAGCGTGGAATAACTCGACCGCACCGCCGGTGCGTTCGAAAACACGTCTTTTCTTTACGGGTACTTTCGGGTTTGTCCCCAAATGTGCTTGAAATCCTTCTCCAATCAAATGTAGCAAGTCCAGGGTGAACAAACTGGCCTGCTTCTTTTCTTACTCTGGCACATGGATAGCAGATCCGAGTAGTAAAACTGCGTCTATGGGTACTGTTGGGTCTTTATGAAAAGTGATGCGGTAGGCAGCGATACCAGCGAGATCAAGATCACGGGGACGGTCCGCCGCTGCGGTGTCGCTGCGGGGGACGGGCGATACTGACCATCGGCGTCAAGTTCTTGGGTCAAAAGTTGTACTTTTCCGCACAACTTCCACTTGATTCAAAGATATGAGCGGCAGACCGTTTTAATTATCCACTACAGTTAAGGCCTGGATTTTGCGCCCATCAAAGATTTAATTTGATACAAAATCCACACCGCGCGGGTAGACCGTTCCAACACTGAGCGGTTCTAGAAAGCTCTGGCCGATCAAGTCGGTGAGCCGCCGTTTTAGTGGGATAGTGGGAACAGGTCACTTTCCACAATACTACAACACGCTCTAATTGTCCTAAAAGAGTACTTATTTACTATGATTAAATAAAGCGAAAACTTTACTTGTATAATCAATATTTTATTATCAATTTTAGGAGGTGAAATACCACATATGACTTATGAAAACCGCACAAGTTTCTCTCATGCTTGCCGCTTTATTAACTAGTTGTCTAGGTAAATCGGTAGAAATCGCTGTGCCTGATACGGCCACAACTGTTTCGGGTAATTATAATTTATCTTCTGCTAGCTTTAACGGACGGGATGTCACTTCCAATTACAGATCAGGGTCATTCAATCTGAAGAGGATTAATTCTACAGAAGTAAAAGGAATATGTCAAGTTTTTTCCCGCTATCCTAAAGACTCTACTCTCTTTATATCATTAAGTGACAATTTCACCCTTCGCAAAATAAACAATGACTCTGTTTATATTAACAAAGTTGGATTGTATCAAAAAGGAGAAGTCAGTTTTTTACTTAATGATGGTACATTTAATTTAATCTTCAAAAGATAGATTATTCGTTTGAACTACTCAACTATTTCCCTGTCCTTCCGATGATGGTTAGTATATGAGTTTATCTCTCATATACTAACCATCATCGGAAGGACAGGGAAATAGTTGAGT
>JBBRLY010000022.1:0-3913 GCA_038231155.1 Saccharimonadales bacterium (SeqCode) | reverse complement strand
TACGCTCCCAAGGCAAGCGTGACAAAGAAAGTCTTGAAGAAGCGATAGGACAAGGGCTAAAGCGTATTACAGAAACTGATGCGAAAGGTTGGTTCACTCACTCTGGTTATCTTGGTACATCCGTATGAAAACCGCTGTATGTCCTTTATCTAATAAGTTTCGAGAAAGATTATCCCTACTTGTCAAATTATGATTTATCTCATCAACTTCTATGCGTTAGAACTTCCGCAAGGTGCTGAAAGGTATATGAGACTCTGAAGCTATCCGCTATCGGCCTAACTGCTCCTGCAACGGTGAGTGAATCGAAAAGCATCTCCAGTCCACCAAACAGTTTTTCGATTGAAGGGTTTGACGAAGATTTTCCTGAATAACTGCAGGACATATCTTTCAAGTCATCTGCCACAAAATAATAAATATCCTTGCTAGTAAAGCGAAGATCACCGGATCGTTGTGAGAAAGTTTGGTATTCATCTTTTGACGGGCTATCCGCGAGCTCAACAATTTCGCGCATTTCAGATGACAAGTTATTAGCATCGAAGAACATAGCTTGAGCAGAAAATTCTCTCAGAACTTCTTCGATTGACCCAAAACCTCGGCTCCACAAGCAACGCCTAATGCAATAGTTGGGACTATCGCCAGCGGTACTCGATACGTAAAGCCCATAGAATGCAGCAGCTTTCTCATCAATTGCCGAAATCCCTGCAAGCCGTGAGAAGATGATCATATCGTCCTCGAAAAAACTGGCGCTGATGTTTATAACTTCATGCATTAGCCCCTTTATAAGCGAAGCTGATGCCGATGGCGAAATAAACTTCCTGTTCTTTGATTGTTTCGTAATCGCCGACGTGCCGCTCGCATCTTTCTCCCAATTGATCGTATTCATGTACCACCATCATTGATAATCACGAATGTTACCTTCGTACTGTGGATTACCTGATCCTCGACGATCAACGCTCCAAATATTACCGTTTTTATCGACCCCAAGATTGCGCCGTGACCCCCCTTGACCATCCTTGATTTCATGTGGATCGACTCCTTGCTCCTTCCACCACTTATTGGAGGGTATAGTTACTTTACCTTCAGGCTGATCTGGAATCGAACTCTGTTTACCTTCGGATTTCAAAACTTGTGGAGGCTCCACCCCACAGGCTAAGTGCAAAAACACACAAGCATAAAATTGGTTTAAGCTCGGTTTAGGCACTCTTGGCGGAGTGGGTGTTTTTGGTGATGTGGGAAGATTTGTAAATATCCTCGCCACTAAATCAGGCACTAAACCATCAAAGACTGCTGTATTTGAGGTACCATCCGCTGGGTTGTAGTCGCCGCCGCCATTCACAGAAGTAGAAATGCGTATTGTAGAAAGCTCAAGCGCAAAACTATTCCTAAGACCGGTAATAGTGTATTCATCTAAAATATCTACAGGTTCGTTATCATCACCTGAGCCACCTGAGCCACCTGAGCCACCTGAGCCACCTGAGCCACTAGAACCGCCGTTATCTAACCCGCTAGGATCACTATCCGTATGAGGATTGTTGTGAACATAGCGATAAAGATTGTAATCGCCACCGCCGTAGCCTAATGGGTCTTGGGAGATGAATCTTTATAAGCGATGAGAGTAATAGCGAGCATGGAAATAGTTCAAGCCATTGCCATCATCTTGCCCACCGGCAAAGGTCAAAGTATTTGTACTATTTCCACCTACATTGGTGACTTTACCGAAGGGTGTATAGCCATATCCCGTATTGATAGTGGCTAAGTTATTCAACCCCCCTGGATTAACCGTCGCAATTACCGAGTTAGTAGATTTGACATAAAAAATTAAAAATAGTATCAATTTCTCTAATGTTAGAAACAGAAGATGACGTATTCTTAATATTGTAAATTAATAAAAAAAAGTTCATGAGTGCTTAAGATGATAAAGTAAAGGACTGATTTTGCTGCTTTTTTACACAATTCTGGAGTCGTAAAATGTTTCACGAAAAAGCATTTATAGAAACATTTATAATACTTAGCAAGAAAGAAAGATATCTTTTTTTTATCAAAAGCTCGAAAGGAAGAATTAAGTTTCTACATAAGCTTGATCACTTTAATGATTTGATTACAAGTTATGTACATCAAATTCCACATAATCAGCAATCTATCACTAAAATTGAAATACTTTTGAGAGAAAAAGGTGCACCTGCTATGTGTTATTCTATTTCTTTAAATCGAGAAATAGATGGTCAGGAGCTTAGCTTAAAAGCAGCTCTTGAAGAGACTGTTGGTAGAAATATAGGTACTTTACTTTCTTGCATACCAGGAAAATTAGTTTATATGGAAAATGAAGGCTTTCATGAACGATATATTTTATACAAAGATTATTAACTATTTAACTCACTATCATTGTAACTATAAAAGACTGTAAATCTAACTGTATTAGTGCTTTTTACTTCTTCTGCTAAACTTAAAATTTCTAGACTCGCACCCTCTTCTAAAATATATTGTTTTAATAACTTTACATCTTCTAAAACGAATATAGCCAAGTCTTGCTTACTCAATTCATCTTTTACCTTACTATAATAATCATCACAATTATATGCAAGAGATAAAGCATGTGTAAATGCTCCTTTTGCATCACCTAGTATATTTTTGGTAGTTAGCGGAATTACTTCAACTAAGCTAATCCAGATATCTGCCTGATGAAAACAGCTCATCTTGTTAGGGGGGATATGCATTATGAACTCCATCATGTATTTTTTCACCTTCTTCATCAGTGGGATGGAAATGGGGAGAACCTACTTGAGGACGAGGATGGTTCATTGGCTCACCTTTTCCTGCATTGCGAGCAGCATCTTTGGCTCTTTTACGTGTGGGAAAGTTCTTAATATGAATCATTGTTTCACCACTAGGCCCTAGTTTATTTCCAAATTTATCTGTTGCTTGACCATTATAAGTTTCCCCAGTTTTTTCTGGTTTAGATTGCAGTGGAGGCTCCACCCCACAGGCTAAGTGCAAAAACACACAAGCATAAAATTGGTTTAAGCTCGGTTTAGGCACTCTTGGCGGAGTGGGTGTTTTTGGTGATGTGGGAAGATTTGTAAATATCCCCGCCACTAAATCAGGCACTAAATCATCTAAATCAGGCACTAAATCATCAAAGACTGCTGTATTTGAGGTACCATCCTCTGGGTTGTAGTCGCCACCGCCATTCACAGAAGTAGAAATGCGTATTCTAGAGAACTCAAGCGCAAAACTATTCCTAAGACCGGTAACATTGACTTCTGGCAGGGTATCTACCTTTCCCTCACCATCCCCATAATCATACAAGCCACTGGGATCGCTGTTGGTATGAGGATTATTGTGAACATAGCGATAAAGATTGTAATCGCCACCGCCGTAGCCTAATGGGTCTTGGGAGATGAATCTTTGTAAGCGATGAGAATAGTACCGAGCATGGAAATAGTTCAAGCCATTGCCATCATCTTGCCCACCGGCATCGGTAGCTTACTTATGACTCTCGCCCAATGTGGGTTCTAGCCTTAATAAATTTTTCTGTTCTATACTGACTACGATTAGTTACATCCTGCTTTGGCCTTTGACACAATCTAATTTACAGTCCCTTGTGTGGTAATTCCAAACTATACAACCGCCTTCCCTTATCCCGAGCTCACGTTACATTACTCTTTAATCCACGCTTTTCAGGATGTTACAGCTTATTGACTAAGGCGCAGTTGGTCGGCGACCCCTACAAGCAGGTAATCAGTGATTTTACTCCTAATATGTAGTAACATGGCTACATATTGTTTTATCCGAGATGCCACCATGAACATCACCACTTTATCGAGCCGCGAGTTTAATCAACAGGTTAGCGAGGCAAAACGCGCTGCAAACAATGGGCTAGTCTTCATCACAGATCGTGGCTGTCCAGCTCATG
>JBBRLY010000021.1:0-1448 GCA_038231155.1 Saccharimonadales bacterium (SeqCode) | reverse complement strand
TGTTTAAAGTACTCCAACACTCTTCGCGGGTCAAAAAACCAGCCATTTTTTTGTTGGGCATAGAACATATTGTTTCCGTCTACAAAAATAGACAGACGATTCATCGCATAAGGCATACAAAGTTACACCTAAAATTTGTAGTAAAAGAATTTAGATGGAATAACCGATTATAGCAATTATGAACTCACAGTTATGCTAATATCTCTGAAGTATGGTTGGACATTAAGTTTTTATCTAACTGGGAAACAGGTCAGCCGAGCGGCTGAAAAACATTTATTCTTTGATGCTATACCTTTTTATGTCAAGAGTTACAATTATAATCCTGTGTTGAAAATCTACCAACATTATTTGTACTATAGATTTTAATTTATTTGTCCTGAGGGGTTTCTACCCGATGACGCATAACTTAACAATTGGGCAACCTTACAGTCTCCCAGTTGTTGATAAAACTGCTCAAGGTCTGTTAACTGAGAAAACTTCATAAAAGTTCACATAGCGAAAAATACGGACTCTTAAATGAAGGTGTCTGCTTTTTCCGGCTACAAGCGAATAGTAACTTCGCGTTTTTGAGCTTTTTTTCCTTTCCAAGGTGCCGATAACTATAGCCGTTGTACGTAACTTTATCGTCTAGGCATTACATGGCAGAAGAACCCAAATCTACTTCAAACAAACAGTCAGCTAGGAAAGCAACGAATACGAGTTCTAGCACTGCGATCCGTCAGTCATCGCTGCTGGAAAAATCTGGTCATTTACTTGCTCTCTTCTGGGCAATATCCGCAGCAACTGTGTGTGCTAGCAATTCCGGCTTGACTCAATGGCTGGAGACTAAAACCCAAACATTATTTTTCCAAATGCGAGGAGTAGTGGCTCCGCCGGAGAATATTGTGATTTTGGCAATTGATGAGCAATCCTTATCACTACCTAAGCAATATTATCAATCCAATCCGCAAAAATACGCAGATCTCGAACCACTACAGTCAACGCCTTACAAACGCGTTGCTTATGCCAAGGTAATCGAGCAGTTAATGAAAGCCGGTGCTAAATCCGTAGCGTTAGATATTTTATTCGATCAACCCAGCACCTATGGAGTAGCCGATGATCGGCAGTTAAAAGATACATTGCAGCATTATGCTGGTCGAGTGACTTTGGCTGCCGAGATTTATGAAGATGTCAGCTTATCTCAGGGTGCTTTAGTCCAGCTAAATCAACCGATACCGGAGTTATGGTCTGAGCCGAGATCTTTTGGCTTGACCCGGTTTCCCTTAGAGCCTGATGGGAAGATTCACCGCTTAGGAAGTGAATATCCGAAGATTTTAGCTGAGAAATATGAAGGGAAAAATGCTAATTCCGAAGTTTTCACCACAGGAATGCTTTCTTTCGCTGAAGCCGCCTTACAAGCCGCTGGGGTGAAATACCCGCGAGTTGGGGGAAACCAGATTAATTACTTT
>JBBRLY010000020.1:0-2551 GCA_038231155.1 Saccharimonadales bacterium (SeqCode) | reverse complement strand
CCCCGGCCCAGCTTTATTTCGACCAGACCGGGACTATTTCAAGAGATTAAGAAAATAAATTTCGATTTTTTTCAATTAGAAGGGAGCTTACTACCTTAATTTACCTTAGCTCACTGTCTTGACAAGCTACCCCACCATAATATTTGTCTAGCAACTGTAAATCCTGACTTTCAACCACTGTATCAAGATGAAGCCAGATATGCGGTGCTATACCTACTGACAGGGTTAGCTCTGGCTTTCTTTTTGAAGTAGAGCTGTTTCTAACATTGGGTTGCTTGCCCCTAATTGCCCCACCGCTTTGGGCTGAACGTTGTGGGTTCAGGTATTTATGCCAGTTAGCCATAACTTCCGGGTCAAGATAATCCCGGTACATCGAGTTTCATTCAATTGAGCTTCCAATTCAAGTAGAGGTTTGTAGCTGACCGCCCGACTTTTAGAAGCATGGGCATAGATTTTAGTGCCATCCAGACTGAGATTGTCCAGCTTTAGGACCCCGGCGGTTTGGGCCAATAGTAAGATTTGGACAAATAACTCTTTAAGTTGAGGCAGAAAAGTTTTACGAAAGTTAGCCAGGGTGTCGCGTGCCTAAACATCTAGCCCTTTTGGGGATTGAAACGCAAATATTCGCCAGATTTTGATTGAGACAAAACCTGTGATTTACCAATCTTTTTCAGAGGCTTTTGCAAGGCTATTTTTGACCCGAAAATGGGCCTTTTCTACTCTTGTTCGTATTCAGAAATAGCCTTTTATGGCTCTGCGATAAGATAAATTAAAAATGACAAAACTACGTGTGGGAAACACCTGTGGTTACATCTGTGGAACGTCTACGGACACACCTGTGATACGCTTTTTACCTGACGTATCTTAGGCGTAGTGTGGATACGTCTGTGAGACGGGGGCTAAATGTACAGTTGATTGAGCATAGATGAATTCGGATGCCTCGGCTTTTAGCTCTAAGGCTTTTCCCCCTTCAAGCAGGTCTACAACCGACTTGTTTCTAGGGTTGGCAAGCAGGGAAAGCGCGCTGCCTAATGCTGCTACCTGAGCCGCTTCGCTTGGAAGGGTCAGGCTCACTTTCGGAGAGCTTACGGCTTCGGCGACGGTTGCCCCTGACTTTAACCCTGTTTCGGCTACATTTGTCCCTGTTCCTGTTCCTGTTCCTGTTCCTGTTCCTGAATTGGAATTGGAATTGGAGGCTTGAGTTTGAAGCTGGTCAGTCTCAGCTAAGGCCGCTTGTTGGTTGTAATAGTCTCTGGTTCTGGCGAGTATCACCCGGTGTTGGTCGAGGGTTGCCATAAACTTTTCCAGTTGGCTAGGGTTATTAGTGCTGGTAAGGCTTCCTGGTATGCTGTTATTACTACTAAGGTTGGCCGAATTAGGAGTTGGAGAAGAATCTGTGGAGGATATAGTGGTCATGTGTTAAAGACGCTCCTTTATGATCGGATATGCTGCGAATAAGTATTTTGTTTGTATCAATAGTTGTAGTAAAACCAGGAGTTATAACTTAACTTCTAATTTTGGTTACAAGAATAAGCTTTTGGCTTTTCCAGTGATATGTTATCACAAGTTTTTTAAACTTAGAATAGTTAGTATATTAATAAGCTTAACTTTGATGAAGCCAGTTTTTAGGCAAGCTTTAATAGAGCGAAGTATTGAGGAAGAAGAACAAGCCGCCAGATTTTTATTGGAGGTATTATTTACCGATAAATTGCTTGGTTGCTTGTGATTGCTGATTGCAGGACAATCAATCGCACAGAATTTAGGTATCAGCGTGATTTAGAGAAATCAGTTTTGCACTCACCCTGATTGTGTTCAGACTGATTGAGTTTTAAAAGTCAATCACCCCCAACTGATTGTTATTTTGGTAACAATCGGTGTCAGGCTGACACCGATTGTTACGTTTGTAACTATTGATTGAGTTTTAAAAGTCAATCACCCCGATTGAGTTCTGACTGATTGAGTTTTAAAAGTCAATCACCCCGATTGAGTTCTGACTGATTGAGTTTTAAAAGTCAATCACCCCCCAACTGATTGTTATTTTGGTAACAATCGGTGTCAGGCTGACACCGATTGTTACATTTGTAACTATTGATTGAGTTTTAAAAGTCAATCACCCTGATTGAGTTCTGACTGATTGAGTTTTAAAACTCAATCACCCCAACCGACTGACACCGATTGTTACGTTTGTAACTATTGATTGAGTTCTAAAACTCAATCACCTTGATTGAGTTCTGGGTGATTGAGTTCTAAAACTCAATCACCCTGATTGATTGATATTTCCATCACAATCAATCAGTTCTCAATCACCCTGATTGTCCAATCAATCAGTCTCCAATCAACCAATAATCAGTTCCAATCAGTTTGATTGTTATACACTCCTACAACAATCAGTTGTTAATCAGACAATCAATCAAAAAGTAATAACTGATTGTGGGACTGGTTATTGGTTGATTAACAACTGATTGTTAATAATCAAACCCAGTAAAAAAGCCGGATAGTTTAACTAACCGGCTTTCCTTTCCTCTAACGACGCTTAGAGCATCAGGCTCTG
>JBBRLY010000019.1:0-7792 GCA_038231155.1 Saccharimonadales bacterium (SeqCode) | reverse complement strand
TATCTGAAGAGCAATGGGCTAAAGTACAACAAACCTTACAACAACTACCTTTATCGCCTATAAATGCTGTTAGATTGCGTCACCTTGGCGATGTACTCAGAATCCTAGGCGCTCTAGACAAGTCAAAATTTTTACTAAAACAAAGCATCGCAATGGCTAGCAATTTGCAACTCTCTCAAGACCAAAGTGCTGCCATGCTCAGTCTAGGCAACACTTTACAAGCATTAGGTAATAAAACCAGATATTTGACAGAGAATAATTACCAAATAAATTCCAGTGAGGATTGGTGTCATTCTCACGCACCAACTTACTATACTAAAAAAATCTACGAACAAGCTTTAAACTATTATGGAGAAGCCCAGGAAAAAGCATCAAGCCCAGATTCCCAGTTTCAGGCTTTAGTTAATCAGCTAAATTTATTAACACAGCTACAGAAATGGCCAGAATTTAATCAAACAAGTAAAAAAATAGAAGCTCAAATAATACCTAGTTTAGTTAATCAAAAAATACCGAAAGTTTCAGCAATAGATTATGCTTTGATTAATTACGCTCAAAGTCTAGCTTGCTACGTCCAGAAATATAATAATGATGTACCTTCCTGGTCTAATATTATCCAGTTATTAGAAACAGCCGTTGAAAATGCCAAAAATAGGGGAGATTTGCGAACAAAAGCTTATGCTCTGGGTTATCTGGGCAGAATATACGAACAGTCTGCCAAATTTCTGAGGAATGTTAGTAGCCAACAGGAACTCCAGGAGCGATCGTTAAAGGCATATAAATACACTAAAGAAGCTTTAGTCCTAGCTCAGTCTACCACTTTATATGCTCCAGAAATTGCTTATCAGTGGCAATGGCAGCTAGGTCGTCTGCTTAGGGATAGGGGAGATATTCAGGGCGCTATAGCAGCTTACAGTGCAGCAGTTGAAACCCTCAACTCCCTACGCAGTGATTTAGTGACTCTCAATCCCAACATCCAGTTTGATTTCAAAGATGAGGTGGAACCTGTATATCGGCAGTTAGTCGATTTGCTTCTACAACCCGAACATGAGAATCTTGGGCAAGCCAGGAATGTAATTGAAGCGCTTCAGCTAGCGGAACTAAACAACTTTTTGCGGGATGTCTGCGTAAAAGTAAGAGAGATAAAAATTGACAAACTCGATCCAAAGGCTGCTGTCATATATCCAATTATTTTATCAGACCGATTAGAGGTAATCCTCTCGCTACCTGATGGAACTCTAACCCGCTACAGCACGCCTAGCCCATCAGAGGGATTTGAAACTTTCCTAGAAACACTGAATACAATTCTAGCAAACAAACCATTCCAAAACGATAATACTGCGTCTTCACTGGCTTTGCCCTCGCTCCAAGAAATGTATAATTGGCTGATAGCACCGGCTGAGACAGCACTGAAAGAAAAAAAGGTTGAAACTTTAGTGTTCGTGCTGGATGGTATGCTGCGAAGTATTCCAATGGCGGCTCTGTACGATGGCAAACAGTATCTAGTTGAGAAGTATGCTATAGCCTTAACACCGAGTTTACAGTTGCTAGCCCCCAGAAATTTAGAACCGGGACAGATAAGAGTTCTAGCTGCTGGGCGTACCGACTTTGAAAATAATATCCCACTTCCCGGTTGGAACAACCTCGTTTATGTCAAAAATGAATTAGAGCAAATTGCAACAGTAGTACCTGTTGAAGTACTCTTGAATAAAACATTCACCAGTAAATCTCTTCAAACAGAAATCAACTCATTAACTTTTCCCATAGTACATATTGCAACTCACGGTAAGTTTGATCTCCAAGCTGAGAATACATTTATTATCGCCTGGGATCGAACTATTAATATCAACGAGTTGGGGAAATTACTGCGTGTCAAAGATCCTAGTAGACTAAGAGATATTGAGTTACTGGTTTTTAGTGCCTGTCAGACAGCAACGGGTAGCTCTAGAGCTATTTTAGGAATGGCTGGGGTGGCAGTGAGAGCAGGAGCACGCAGTACAGTGGCAACCCTGTGGAACGTGAATGACAAAAGCACTGCCGACTTAATGGTTAAATTATACCAAGAGCTAAAAAATTCTATAGATAATAAAACCGTGAATAAAGCCGAAGCCTTGCGTCGCGCACAGCTATCTCTGTTAAAAGGGGATAACGAAAGGTTTCGGAATCCCTACTATTGGGCATCTTTCGTTCTAGTGGGAAATTGGTTATAGTGGAATTGATTTAGTTAAGAATTTGACTCGAACAATTACTACCTAAATTCTTTGCTTTCTCATAAGGAAAGGCAGCTAAATCGGGCAAGTCCATATTTTTATAGAGATTGCCAAGCGTGCAGTAAACTTCTACATTTTGGCTGTTCTCAGTGGCTAAAGCTTCCAACTTATCAAGTGCATCTGCATTTAGCCCGTATTTAAGATACAACTGAGCCACAGCCAGGGATTTCGCCACGCCGTTGGGCATTTGCTGCTCAATCTTAGTAACTTCAGCTCGCACGCTCTTGGCTTTATCTTCAGTAAGCATGGTGAACGTTTGCCTTGAAACGGGGTGCCCATTATTAGCGTCAACTGTTAATAAATAAGTTTTTCCCGGTTGCAAAGATGGCCCACCATAGACAATCCATGAGTCTTTTACTGAAGGTTGTTCCCAGTTTACCCTTGGTCCTTTTACCTGAACGCTGTAACTGTCGATCCCCTGTACAGAATACCAGCGCAGTATCGGTTTGTTATTGAGCACCAAATTTCCACGGGGGGTGATTATATGGGGTATGTCGGGACTAAGGGAGGGCGAGCGGTAGCAGTCGCCTTTTTCATCACATTCAAACGCTATTAGTAAGAAATTGGTTAGACGATCGAGCATCAAAGAAGGTAGTCCGAGTTCTTTGTTTTTGGTACCCAACTTGTCAACCTCGATTGGGAAACGCTCGCGATATTTTGTCAGCGTTTCACTTGGTTCTCGATCGCTATTTATCATCGCCACTACTGACTTTTGGGTGACACCCCAAGAAAGTGTCAGACTTAAAATTAACGAAATAGACAACTTGTGTTTCATGATTTGCTCCATATTGCTGCAATCCGTTGCTCTGCCTGTATTTTCCAGTCTCTTTCTTCTGATAGAGAATCTTGGGTATATTTCTGGCAGTAGCTCCATTGTGTTAGTGAGTCTTGCTTGTTACCTTTAGCTTCTAGTATCTGCCCTAGCAAACAATGGGCTGCTGCCTGAGTCGGCTTAAATATAATTGCAGCCCGAAAATTGTTCTCTGCTTCGTCAAGTTGATTTTGCTTCAAATTCAACAACCCCCAATTCTTAAATATGTAAGATTTACCGATTTTAGTTGTTGCTTGACTTAAACATACTGGGAGTAGGCGCTTGGCTTTTTCATATTCTCCGTTTGTAATCTTATCGTAAACCTCGTTGTTGCAGCCTGCGGGATCGCCAGCTATCTTAGAATCTCGGAATTTTTGGCGAGCTTGTTCATCCTCTCCCAAAATTTGGTCAACTAAGCCTTGGTTATTGAGGGCTTTAGGATTATTATGGTTTAAGTAGAATGCCAAATTAAAGTAAAATCTAGCACTAGATAAGTCCCCCTTATTGAGATAAAATCCACCAATTTGATTGAAAACATCTGACATCACAATACACGAAGTATAAGTAATAATACATCCAGTTATAAGTAATATAGTAGCCTTAATTTTATACTGAGAAACTGTTGATATTTGAGTATTTTCTCCTGAATGAGAAGGCTGCCCTAGCAACTTTTGCCAAGTCAACTCTGTTTCCACGGGGTTACGAGAAAGCTGTGGCAACCAGCTAGCACAGGGATGTTCATTATCTAGTTCTTCGGACAACCTCGCTCTTGCTTCGTGTAATGAAGCGGATAAAGGTTTTCCTTTTTTTACAAAGGCATCAAGAAAATACTCTAAAAAATTCTGAGCAACTAAGTCTGGCACCCGTTCCTTCATAACTATCGTGGCTGGAATCTGTAAGCCAGCGAGAGCGCGTGCTAATGCCGAACCATCACAGGAGTTAAAAATAGCCAGTTTCAGAGCGCCCTTAATAGCATGATTGAGGGATTGCTTTAACTCTTCGATGGTTAATTTTTCAGTTTCACTTATATAGAAATATCCCTGTCCATCTTTCTCTTGGCTAAAGCTATGGCCTGCGAAAAATAATATATCCCAGCTTTCTTTATCCCATAAACAATTTATTACTTCCTTCTTTGTAGGATTCCTGAGACTTTTTATATAGGCATTAGGTATTTTTTCATTTATAATTTTTAAATCTTTTTCGTTATCAATTCCAGTGCTATCGCCCAGAATTACCAATATTCTTACCTGTTGTCTTGGTTTTATTTTTTTATTTTTTACACCATAATTCGATAAACTGAGAGTTACTTCAACCTCCTTATCAGGTTTTAAAATATCCCAGAGATGCCAATGATATCGCCAGTGATGGATATCATCAGTTTGAATAATCAACTGGATTGGGTCATAATTATCTAGAATGCCTACCAATTTATCCCTAATCTCTCGGAACTCACTATCTCTAGAAGGATGAAGCCAATCGTTGATGCTATTTTTTAAATCCTGAGATAAATCTACTATCGAGATGTTGGTAGGTTCTGCTTCTATAGGTTGTGGGCGGCGATAGGAACCAAAGCCGCGATCGCGATAAGTTGACTCCCAAGAATAATGTTTGTTAACAACATCTTCATCTGGGGGCAGTTTTCCCAAGATTCTCTCAATCAACTTGCCGTTTTTTTCAATTCGCAATGCGACTTCATAACCTAACTGCTGGTTTCCCCAATTTATTTCTAAGATGAGTGTGAACATCTTTTTCTGCACCCTCTAACTGGTTTACTTACACGAAAAAATCTTCTGTAAAACTAGTATCTCCAAGCTTAATTTTCACACTAAAACAATCGCCGTGTTGGCATTTAATTCCTAGTTGAATCGCTTTATCGCTATGTCTTGACTTAGCTGGAGGTAAGATTTCTCCCTCGTCATCAAATACAATCAACTCTAGATCGGGTGGCAGGTAGGCTTGGCCGATCGTAGGATACACGCGCAAGTTAACATTAGTTATACGATTATCTTCGGGCATAAGCGTCACTACAAGCACTACTTGGTGATTGTCCAGTCGTAGTCCTAAATCAAATTTTTTGGCTTTTCTCACGCCAGCCTTGGAATTGCCTGGGTCAATTTTACCCAAAGTCACGGATGCTTGGCGACGGATATCGTTATTGTCAGCGGTCTCTATGAGTTTCGTCAAGCACGCGATCGCATCTCGATCGCCATAAGCAATTTCACCCAATAAGTCCAGGGTACGCAAGCGAGTTGTTTTATCTTTACTGTGAGTCTGCAACAAGTCAATTAATACTGGCACGGCCTTATCCCGAAATGCGGGCTCCGAGCGATCGACAGATCTATAAGCTAAATTATCCTCTGTCATCAACATTTCGTCAACTGCTTTTTCAACGCTCTGCCAGCCATTCTCTATGATGTGCTGCACATCGTCAACGAGATTGTGTAACCATTGATTCAAGTTAACTCGCCCAGTCACAACCGATGTTGCCTTCACTGGTAACTTACCCATGCGCCTGCAGTACAGCTGCCACCTCCGTTCATCAGGTTCTATTATTGCCGCCCACTGTTCAAATGGAACTTCCAGTCGGGGGGAATAGGCAGTCGGCTTACCAAGTTGTTCGAGTAACTGTTCTACCCGAGCCGAAGAAAAAATTGGCAAAGGCTCGACAACGGGTTTCTTTTCTGGACAAATTTCCTTTGCTACCCAGATGACGTTAAGACTTTCAATTAAATCTTTGTGCTCTAGAGAATAAGTGCGTCTGATGGGATCGTATTTCCCCTCCCTAAGCTTCCGATGAGTAGTAAATCCCCATACTCGCATCCAGCTTTCCTCCCCTTCCAAATTTATCTGAACCCCAAGGTAATACTCAGCAGCCCAACTGGGAATATCAAGCCATTCTTGAGGAACGCAAAAACTCTCTATATCAGTTTTTTCGCTAGGAATGAGAACCAGCCGAGTTTCACCTAGTTTAATTGCCATCCCCGTAACCAACTCCCAGAGCCAAGAGCTAGGATTAGGGGATACTAAAATCGAATCCTGTAAATCCGGCTCCTCTTGGAGCCAGGATATAAATTTATTTAGACAGATATAATGTATATAGGCATTCCAACAAGCAACGTCATTAGAGTAGTCCTGAGCTTGTTGCCATGCTACTGCCTGTTCCTGAGATGACAACTCCAACCATAGATGTTTAGGAAAATCAGCCATTAATAGATCTAAGCGTTCAATCATTATATTTATCCTTGACGTTTTGTAAAGTTTGCACGAGCGATCGCTACAGCCTCGTCTGTTGATAATAATACTGCACCCATGCTTGTATATATTCTTCCAAAGCAGATGTTTCATTCAGGGAAATTTCTAGGTCAGTTTGACACCATGCAGCGGCTGCTTTTAATAGTTGCCGCTCGCTTCTTTGGCGGTGGCGGGAAACCGTACCTTGGTTTATTCCTATTTGAGTAGCTATTTGATTTTGTTTCATGCCGAAACTAGATAGTTTTAGAATCGTCCGATCTAGAGCGTCGAATTTTTCTATTTCATTTAAAAGCACAGTGTTTATATGATTTATCACCAGATTTTTGTCGTGTCTGGATAAATTAAAACTTTCTAACCATAAAGTTTCTGTTTCATTTGGCTTATTTATCGCATCATCATAACTGAAGCTAGACAAGATACCGGATGATAACTGTAAGACTTTAATACAATGTTCTATCCAAGTTTTTAAAGTTTGACTGTCTAGCGGATGGTTGTTATGTAATTTCAGGCTATCTGTATTACAATAATGGCGGTTGTAGTAGTCAGTCGCTTCTTGGAATTTTGCTGCGTTAGGCTCTAACCATCGGCTGCCAAATTTCTTATTACTATAAACATCAAATAAACAATCGCGGGCAGTAAGATAGCGAGAGATATCCGCTTCTCCTATTCCCAGGTATTCCAGCCCTCTACGAAGTTTGGTTTTACTAGCCTTTTTTAAATTATACCAAAGCGAATACTTTCCTTGTCCGGTACTATCGTGGAATTTATCTCTTATATAACTAGCTATTTCTAGCTGAAAATGAGTTTCTAAATCGTAGCGATCGGAATTATATCTTTTAAACATATTACTAATTTTTTCGATGTTTCCTCCTAAGCATCCACCTATATATACATATTCCTCCCACGTATTTTGTGGTGACTCAAAATTTTTGTAAGTGCTAAATCTATCTTTAGCTGCTTTATATCGTGGTTCTTCCAGAAAAGCTACTACGTGATTTCTAAAAAATAGTTTTTCTTTCGGTGAATGGGAATCATTTTGGTAATTTTCCAAAAAGTGTTTTAGTATAAGAGCGATGTTTTTTTCCACACAATACTTGTTAAATTCTGTATCGTGCTTTTGACACAGCTTGAAGTGGTTTACCAACTGCGGATCTGGGATCGAGTTAAAAGTTAAAACTTGGTTTTCTTCTTGAAACATATAAAAACTAGAAAATTTTTCGATAACAGTAGTCCGAGGTGGTAATGAATCAATCCTAAAACTATTCATAAATGCGTGACTTCCTCAAGTATCACTAGGTCTAAACAAATTTGGGCAACCTTCAGAAGTGCTTATAGTTGCTCTGGAGGACTCAGTTAGCTATTAGGGGGACACCTGTGGGAAGTTATGCAGACTGGTAAAAGCTGGTATCGCCATATTATGTTAGTCGGCGCGAGTGAAGACTTTCTCATCCTGGAGAGAGAT
>JBBRLY010000018.1:0-18083 GCA_038231155.1 Saccharimonadales bacterium (SeqCode) | reverse complement strand
TTGCCCCATCTGGAAAGATTGCAAAGTTATTATTGCCCAATCTCCCATTTGGTATACTGCTTAAATATTGCTGAAGGCCAGCGGTTGAGTCTTTAACTCCAGTTGGGTCGATAACCATATTCGGGTTTGGATCATTGCGCCTATCTGGTACAACATAGATTTTAAAGGCGTCGCCAGTGGTAAGTACAGCTACACCAATTATGGCTACGGCAAAAATAACAAACACTGGGCTTAACAGGCGAAGCCAATTTATTAGTTTAAGTTTTGTGGAATGTTTAATATTCAAAGCAATATGGGTTAAAACTATTGCTTTTATGATAGCGCTTTTGGTTTAAAATACAAATATCTGATGAACACAAATGCTACTTAATTTTTACATATTCTTAGGTCGAAACTAAGGATTTACAGTCTTTATTGGAGCGTTTGTGTTGCTAAAATCTAACGATTCAGTCTTAGAATTTAATGAATTAATTATAACTTTACCAGAGTCGTAAACTGAATTAATGTAAGGGCTAAAAAAAACGTTTTGGGGCGCAAAATTAACTGAAGTGCCGTTTATTTTAGGTACAGTTTTGAGGGTAGTATCAAGTGTCAGACGGCTACCATCACTGGCAGTATAATTCATTAGACCTGTAGTAAAACTGAAACTTCTAAAATTAGACTTTATTTTATTTTTAAAAGCAGTGAAATTTCCCCCGTACTGAATACTGTTAGCGGCTTCCATAATAATCGGTGATGATCGATTAGTTAAACTAATAAAACGATTTGCCGGGTTAGAGTCTTGGTTTTTACTAGCCGTTAACCAAGTATAGCCACCATATTGAGGTCGAATAGCTAAATAGGCATTAGCTTCCTGAACAAATATCCATCCCGTAGAGTCTTCATTTATGACGTCCAGGCTTTGACCAAAATAAACCATCGTTGGATTAGAAGACTTATAGGCAGGATTAGCAAAATATATACTAGCGCCTTTTTTCTGAACCGAATAAAAGTTGTTGTTCAAGTCTTGACTTTTATTTCTAACGGCTGTTAGCGCTGGATATACTCGGGCATCAATTTGAGTTCCAAATATTGTTCCTAGCCAGCGATGAGCACTATCTGTCCAAGAATAGTTTGCGCCTGGTTGGACTATAGCTCCAGACATAATGTAATCAGGTGTGACGTAGCTATATTGCAGATTGGTAATATTCTTCAGGCTGCCATTTCCGGCATCTGGGGTACGGCGAACATACTCGTAATTTGCTTTGTTTGCGGTATTAATAGCCAGATCTTTAATGGCATCCGGTGGATTATAGCCACTAGTAGCAAAATATAGCGTATGGTTACCATCATTAGTATCGGGACCAAATAATAATCCAGCAATCGGATATATTGCATCATTGCCATCGTAGTTTTGTTCTGGATAAGCCCGGCTTTTACCGCCAGCCCAGACATTCTTAAGCTGATTATCGGCAAAGTCAGCAAAGGTTAGATCAAGTATCATGCCAGCTTTTTGGCGTAATATAGGATCTTCAGCAAAATCATAAATATTAACAATCGGTGCCAGCTGATAACCAATGTAAGTTGGTGAAGCTACCTCAGTAAATAAACCTTTTTTAGCCATTTGATCAAATTTTGTCATCCAATAATTACGCCAAGCTTGATACTGCTGAGAAGCTGTATGCCCATCAGCGTATAGTCTAGTGGCATAGTCAGACCGATTTTTTAGTATTTGGGCAGCTAACAAGTTGAATCCGCGGTGTTGCGTGTCGATATTCTCACTTTCTGGGAATGTCCATAACTTGCTTGCAGCTGATGTCGTACTAGTGGTTGAGGCCGTATCCCAAATTTGGGTCACTAGGTTATTCTCAGCAGCGCTAGTTAAGCGCCCGGGTAAGAAACTGCTACTTGAGAAGTATAGATAATATGGTCTTAGCAATATCGAAAGTCTCAACTCATTTAAACTAGAACTTCTAACCTGGGTTAACAAATTATTAGCGTTTACGGTATCTTGGTTCTTCCAAAGTGCAGCTGTGGCATAGTATAGCGCTCCACCTGTAGAAGGATCATTGATAGGTGGAAATGGTCTGGTCAAGTGCAAAGAGACTACTTTATCAACTCGGCTGTCATAACTACTGTTACCCGGTGATGGAGGTGTAGGGTAGACCATTATTGTGTAGCCTTTGGTTATAAAACTACTAGATAACTGGGCCTTAACAGTAAAACTAAAAGTTCCAGCATACTTAGGTAGGCCGCTAATGGTACCACTTGTTGATAAACTTAAACCTTTCGGCAGACTGCCGCTGGTTATACTCCAAGTAGCTGTTTGTCCAACAGAAAGTGTGCTACTGTAACTAGTCCCAACGTGAATCGGTGTTTCCGCCAGTGAAGCAGGGCTAAACACCGGAGCGGCTCTAGATAAGGCCAATAGTACTATGCCAATAGCCGCAAACAACAATATAAAGATTACCTGACGACTATTTTTAAAAGATAACTTTGCGAGTATGTTATTTATCATTTAATTAAATCTATTACTGGTTTGTCTAATCTTAACACGATATTTTTTATCCGAAAAACTATCAAATAGCAGCGCCTTTACAAGAGGACCATTCAATTAACTATTAACTTCTTTCATTAGCTCATAAAGCTTATGCGTTGTATTAAGATTGCGGACAGTCATTTGTTGATAAATTCCCATCCTGTTAACTCTGGGCATGTTACTTTTGGTCAGATCACCGGTTTTAGCTGACCAAAATAATGCACCTGGATGGTAACGGATCACTTCGATACCTTGTTTAGGCTGAAGATCTTTTAATAATTTAGGGTTATCGATAGTACGGTGCAGGAATATAACATTGCATTTTTGATCAGTATTAATTTGCCAACTCTTAGGGATTAAGCTAATTAAATTCTCCATATCTTTTAGGCTGCGTACCATGGCGATTATCGGCATTTTAAATTTAGATTCTATCGATTTTTCAATTTCAGATTCTAAGTTATGTCTGTTGTAAGTAGATGTTTTAAAAATCACGTTGCCGCTATTTATATAGGTTTTTACTGATTTATAACCAGACTTTTCAAAACACTGTTTAAGTTCAGCCATATTTACAATTGTCTTACCGCCGACATTTATACCCCTTAGTAGGGCAACATAAGTAGTCGGTTTATTGGACATGTTAAGATTATAGATTAAAAGCCAAATAGTTTACCTAACTTATGGTCATGCTAGCATAGTAATGTGAAGCCAGCTCAGCTGCTTAAAACTTTTAATGACCGTTATCCCTTTGTTGGTCCAACGTTTTGGATTGTGAGTGTCCAGTATTACCTAACTCAAATTATTGTGGCCCTAGCTTGGTCCACCCATTACAGCTGGGCTCAAAATACCATAAGTGACCTTGGTAATACGTCCTGCAACACTTACGCCTATAGAATGGTTTGCTCGCCTTTACATGGTTTAATGAACGCCTCGTTTATAACTTTAGGCATTACCATGATTGGAGGATCAACTCTAATATATCGTGAATTTAAAAAATCTACTCTTAGTGGCATTGGCTTTAGTTTTATGGGACTTTCCGGTATCGGAACACTATTAGTTGGAATATTCCCAGAAAACAGTATAAATATTCTACATATATTAGGAGCATCGGCTGTTTTTTTAATCGGTAACTTAGGTATAGCATTGTTAGGAAAAACTTTAGACATCCCTAAATCGCTGCGTTATTACACTTTGTTATCGGGACTTGTTGCACTTATCGCATCACTTTTATTTGTTTGTCATTTATATTTGGGACTAGGTATTGGTGGTATGGAACGACTTGCAACTTATCCGCAAACTATGTGGCTAATCGTATTTGGTGTTTATATTTCCAGTAACCATATTCAATCAAACAGACTTGCGGTAAGTTAACAGTGACAAGGTTTGCTAAACTGTAAGAAGTCACTAAATTGTGGCGGTTGTTAAATGCAAAGCTTACGACCTGCCTTAGTGATTAATAACTAAAGGAGGAGATATGTTAAAAGCAAAAACCGCATTTAGCGGATTTTCGGTAGACGATCAAGCTAAAGCTAAACAATTTTATACAAAAATACTGGGGCTAAAATTGGATAACGATAAAATGGGTTTGGAACTAATATTGCCGGGTGGGGGCCATCTATTTATATATCCAAAAGACGACCACCGACCGGCTACTTACACCGTTTTAAATTTCGTTGTTGAAGATATAGATCAAGCCGTAGATGAATTAATTGAACTTGGTGTTAAGTTTGAGCACTATGACGGTGAGCTAAAGACTGATAAAAAAGGGATTGCTCGTGGTAGCGAAGTTGGCATGGGACCAGACATTGCTTGGCTCAAAGATCCAGCTGGAAATATTTTATCGGTTTTAAAAGCTGATAATTAATATAGGTGATGAGGTTCGACTGACTTCCGCCGAACCTCACAGACTCTAGTTTGTTTTAGCAGCCACTGGTTCTTTTTTAGCTGGTATATTTTCTGTATTAAACTGCTTTTCAGCATCATCTAAGTTCCAACCAATCGAATCAGCCAATTCACCTTCAACTGAATGCTTGATTTGTAACCATTGCTTAGGGTCAAACAATCGAAGCTTTTGCATATACCATTCTCCTTCGGCGTTTGGCATAGGTCCAAACTTAGTAAACTCAATGTAATCTCTTCCTTCAACATTTTTGCCGTGACGAGCATAGAATTTATTAGCTGAGTTTTTGTGTAACGGGATTTCCATGAAAACTTGACCTCCCCAAGGAAGGGTTTTTAGTATTGTTGGTGTAGACATTTTATTCTCCTAAATTAGTCTTATTAAACAAAAAAACCAACGCACATTAGGCATTGGTTAAAACGCGTCTATAATCATTCGTCCTCCTCATCGCGGATTACACGAGGTGACAGATGTTCCGCGAAATTAAAAGCTACAAAATAGTATATTCTCATATACATGGTTTGCAATTGTAGAATTTACATTATATAAATTGTTATGCTTAAGTGGCAATAATAAAGCTAAGCGAGTACCCTATTATTAAATGCTTAAGCAGAACAGGTTATACTGTTTTTCACCGCCGGCCATGTTGGCGACTTTTGTGATAGAAGTAATTTTAGCTATATATACTCTTGTGCATTATAAAATGTCTCTTATTGTACGCCTGGCCACGGCTATATTGCTGCTCCTTGCGATATTCCAACTAGCAGAATATAGTGTCTGCGGTCGGAGCTCGACTGCAGCTATGGTCTGGTCGCGAATTGGCTACGTGGCTATAACTCTTTTACCAGCTTTATCGCTGCATCTGATTTTAGCAATTACTAATAATAAAGCTAATTTACTTAAATGGCTGGCTTATAGTACAAGCTTACTTTTTGCTGCCACCTTTGCATTTAGCTCAACGGCTTTTGCAGGACATGTTTGTGCCGGTAACTATGCGATCTTCCAACTGGAAGGAAAGCTCGGGGGGCTCTACTTTACCTACTATTACGCCTGGCTAATTATTGGCATTGGGCTGAGTCTTTACTGGAGCATTAGGGCATCACAGCGCATAAGGGAAGCCTTGATTCTGCAGGTCTTCGGTTATTTAAGTTTTTTACTGCCTACTGGAATAGTGAATGCTATTGATCCTAAAACAGTATCGGCTATCCCAAGTATGATGTGCGGCTTCGCTGTTATCTATGCCGTACTCTTAGCAATTGGAATAGTCCCCATAACTTTAAATCGTAAAAATTCTTGAGCAAAAAGTATTCATTATTGAATTAAGTACATTTTCTGTATTACTGGCGTTTTCGCTTGACTTTATTCAACTCTTTTTTCCTAAGCCTGAGAGACTTAGGTGTAACTTCGAGTAATTCATCATTCTCTATAAAATCCAAGCATTGCTCTAAGCTAAAGCGTAGGGGCGGTGCTAGCTGTATCACACCATCACTACTACTTGACCGCATATTTGTTAGATGTTTAGCTTTGCATACGTTAATTTCCATGTCATCCTGACGGTTGTTAAGACCAATGATTTGCCCAGCGTAGACTTTTTCGGCTGGTCCGACAAAGACAATACCTCGGGCTTCAACATTTTGCAGCGAATATGGAGTACTTATACCAGTTTCAAATGCAATTAATGCACCGCCGCGCAACTTTGGTAAGGCTTTGCCTAGTGGCTGGTAGCCGGTTATTAGGCTATTTAATATGATGGTACCTTTGGTATAGGTGAGTAAGGTATTACGCAGTCCCAGAAGCGTACGTGTTGGCATTTCATAAACTAGTTTAGTAATGCCCTTTGAAGGCGAAGTAAACTGCTCTTTGAACGTCGCCCGACGTCGTCCAAGTTCCATTTGTACAGCACCTACATACTCTGCTGAAACTTCAATAATGACTTCCTCAACCGGTTCAACTATATGTCCGTCTTCTTCGTGAGTCACAACTTGTGGACGACCGACTTCAAATTCATAGCCTTCACGACGCATAGTTTCGATCAGTACTGCCAGATGCAGCTCACCGCGGCCGGCAACAGTAAAGCCAATACCGTTGTCTTCTACTCTTAGGCCAACATTAGTCTCTAATTCTTTTTGAAGTCGCTCACTGAGTTGTCTTGATGTGTTAAACTCACCCTCCTGACCCTTAAAAGGTGAGCTATTGGAACCGATATAGATACGCAGTGAAGGCGCTTCAACTTCAATTGTCGGTAGAGCCTCAGGCAAAGCAGCATCGGCTATTGTTTCGCCAATTTGGGCATCACTGATTCCAGTTAGCTGAACAATATCACCGGCCACACCGTCTTTAACTTCGAATTTATTGATTCCACGGCTCATGAAAATGTTATCTATATAGGATTTTGTTATGGTGCCGTTTTTTTTGCAAAGTGCCACTAAGTCGCCGGCACTAACCCGTCCACGGGTAATTCGGCCAATAGCATACTTACCTTTAAAACTGTCGTAAGATAGAGCCGTTACTAGCATCTGAAATGGCTTGTTGATTTCAACAACTGGTGCCGGTACCTCTTCGATTATAGCTTGAAATATTACCGACAAGTCGGCTACTAGCTCGCGATTGTCTGGTGGTGCATCCCAGGCTTTGCCTTCTCGTCCGATAGCATAATAAACTTGGTAGTGAAGTTGGCTTTCGTGAACTGCTAATTCTAGAAATAAATCAGCTAGCTCATCTTCGACATCGGCCAGTCTAGCGCCTTGCTTATCGATTTTGTTTATAATCACAATTGGTTTTAAATTATTTGCTAGAGCCTGAGCTAAGACAAATTTAGTTTGGGGCATCGGACCTTCCTGAGCATCTACTATTAGCAAACAGCCATCCGCCATGTTTATAGTGCGTTCTACCTCGCCACTAAAATCAGCATGCCCAGGGGTATCTATAATATTTATCCGATAATCACCTTGTTGGACAGAAGTAACTTTGGCAGTAATGGTAATTCCTCGTTCACGTTCCTGATCACCACTATCCATGATCAAGTTTTGGTTCATTTCTGATTGGTTGTCTCTAAAGGTATTTGATTGTTTAAGCAGGCCATCAACAAGAGTTGTTTTGCCATGGTCAACATGTGCAACAATAGCTATATTACGAATTTTTGTAGGATCTTGGTACATAAAAATCAGTTCTATTTTTCAATAAATGTCAGAGCATAACCAAGCTGTCCGGCCCTACCGGCACGACCAATTCGGTGTATATAGTCATTGTAGGAACGAGGTGTAGAGTAGTTAATGACATGACTGATATCAGTAACATCAATACCTCTGGCGGCAACGTCGGTTGCAACCAACACATTTATTTGATTGGACTTAAATTTTCCCAATGCCCGTTGGCGCTGTCCTTGCGACTTGCCTCCATGAATAGTGTCGGATTCAAAACCTCTGGACTGCAGTTCTTTACTTAGTCTTTCAACACTTCTATGAGTATCGTCAAATACCAGTGCTTTAATAACATTTTTTTGGCTTAAAAGATCGTGTAATTTAACAATTTTTTCACCACTTCCGGCATAAGTGACTATATTCTGATCAACAAAGTCACTGGTTTCACCAGTTTTAAGCATCACATGTACTGGGCTAGGCGAATATCCGTCAATAATCGTTTTAACTCGTTGGTCCAAAGTAGCCGAGAAAAAGAAGGATTGTTTTAGGGGAGCTGTCCTTCCCAGAATATGTTTAATATCGTTAATGAATCCCATATCCAACATACGGTCGACTTCATCTAAAACAATGATATTAAATTTAGACAAGTGAAGAGTACCTTGTTCAATATGATCTTTTATACGGCCGGGTGTTCCGACGACAATTTGGGGTTTGCTGCGAAGGTCACGTAATTGCGGTCCCATGTTTACTCCACCAATTAACAAAGCGCCGTTTAGACCGCTGCCTCTTGCAATACTTTTACATTGTTCTTCAATCTGTTGAGCTAACTCCCGAGTCGGTGCCATAATTAGCGCATATTTATTTTTGTTAGTTATTAGTTGCTGCAGTACCGGTACAGCAAAAGCAGCTGTTTTACCAGTACCAGTATTAGCAATGCCGACTACATCTTGGCCGGCTAAACCGCTGGGAATAGTTTGGTCCTGTATTGGTGTAGTAATAGCAAAACCCATCTTGGCAAGATTAGTTTTGATAAGCGGAATAATAGCAAAATCAGTAAATTTGCGGGTTAACAAACTGGCGTCTGATTGAGTTACTGGCTTGGCGCTCTGAATGAAGCGTGATGGATGAATATAATCTTTTTTAGGCATTCGGCCTGTCGGTTGAAAACTCTTTGATTTTGAACTTCGAGCGTTACCGCCAACTCGTTTGTAATGTGAATAAGACATAAAAAGAATCCTTAAAGTTTAGAAATTATTTAGTCGATTGTCTGAAATGAAATCGATTAAATTTAAAAACTACCGGATTCATTAAAACAATAAATAAACTTTAGCATATTTAATATAAATAAGCAAGTAAAACGGTCAAGTTCAGGTTGCAATTATTACTAAGTTTGCTAATAACCTAGTAATTAGTAAATAAATTATTAAGATGCTAACTCGTGTA
This sequence comes from Saccharimonadales bacterium (SeqCode), assembly GCA_038231155.1. Classification (GTDB taxonomy): domain Bacteria; phylum Patescibacteriota; class Saccharimonadia; order Saccharimonadales; family JANWIN01; genus JBBRLY01. The sequence continues at coordinate 9,085 of JBBRLY010000018.1, read as the reverse complement.
ACCATGCATTTATGCGGATTTAAAACTAAATACATTAGTTGACAAAAAACGAAAAAGGGATTTAGTGAGAATTACAGATGGGCTGTAAGCATTGACGCGTGATCCCGTACATGGTCGCTTGGGACACGTCGAGCTAATAGCGAAACCGGACAGTTTGAGAATCTCTTTTATTAAGAGCTCGGCTGCAGTCGAGCCTGTTTGTACTACCAACTAAGACTTTGTGACAAAGCACTTACTACCATCACGGTAGTCGGTGTTGTTAGTTGCGCCCTTAGTCAGGCATGTACATTCACAATTCTTGATCTCACCTCTTTAGGGTCACAACAGAAAGGTAAGTCAATGACGTGTAACCGATAGTCAGCATTGAAAGTGTCGAAGAGATTTCACAGCTTTTGGAGGAATCATGCAATTCCGAAACCACAGCCTGCGCGTCTTCGTTGCGTGGGTTATGTCCATCGTCATCCTTCTGGGGACCATCAGTGCGATATTCATCGACCTCTCCGCAACGTCGGCAAGTGCGAGTATCCCTTCTGATCAAATCCCCCCTCAATTCGCCGGAATCAGTCACTCCCGGTACGTCAGCGATCTGTACATCTGCGACCGGGCCGGTCAAATTGGTGACTTCTGGTTCTACAACACCTACGAAGTCAGCAACGTCGAGTTGTACAGCTTCCGGGAATGTGCCGACTACTTGTTCGAGACGCAGGACACCAACATGTCAGGAAAGATGGCTTATGCCTTAGACTTCATTCAGCGCCACGATCTGCTGTGGTTGCAGTCGATGCAAATGGACGACTTCCTCAACTACTTCTTCGCCTACATCTGGGCATATGCCAAAGCCGGAAATTTCATCACAAGTCCGGTCTACTGCATCACCGTTGCTCAAGCGAACCCATTCGCAACCGAAGCGATCGCCACTGCTTGTGAGTACGTTCAGGGTTACTGGGAGCTAGTCCATGGCGGTTGAGCGCGGGTTTCGTCCACAAGAAACGAGGCAGCAGATGTCCAACAAACTGAAAACCGGCCTCTGGCTGGCTGCAGTGTTTGTCGGTCTGGTGACGACGATTGTTGCAGCAATACTTGCAAACTATGGCGTGAGCTTCACGTTCGTAGCCGGGAGTGCTATCAGCATTTTTGGGCTTGTCAAGCAACTGTGGTCAAGCAATCGCCAAGGCGTCAGACGATAATGATCAAGTAAGTGAAGTGTTTCGGGCATAAGCATTCAAGCCGGCTATTCAGCCAGGCATTGCCCAGCAATAGGGAGTAGACGCGGACTATCGAGTGTTCATAGTTTCGCCTTTAGCGAAATTTTAATGAACCTCTAGTCCGCGCCCTCCCTGTATACCCCGCTAGTATAGTTTTTATCAGATCATATTTAACAACTTTGATGGTTTGCTCTAGGAAATAATTACTCACTTTACTATTGACAAATCCTAAATAAGTAGTATTATTTTAAGTGCAAATAGGCTGTAGGCCGTGAAGTGCATCCCGCAAATTGGTCGCTTGGGATACATGGAGCCAGTAGCGAAACCGGACAGCCAAGTCTCTTGTTATCCAAAGAGCTTGACTGCCTAAAAGTCAGGTTTATTTGCCATCTGAACATAACGGCCCTTAAAAGCTGTAGTTCAGTGCACCCTAACAATCCTAGATCCACTCGTCAAACCGAAAGGAATTAACACTCCCTACACGGGCTGAACCTGGGTGAATAGACCTATAGGCAATGCAGGGAAGGCAACCGCTAACCCTAGGCACTCAAGCTCCAAGGAGGAGTTCGATGCGTATTTGTCAGCTCTTTGACCGCAAACCGCGGTCTTGGGCACTCATCCGAGGATTCACCCTCATCATGGCGTGCGTCGTTATGGCGATGCTCGCTTTCGAGGTAGTGGGTTCTACAAGCACTTCACCGTTCCCGAAGTCTTCGCCGGCTGCACAATCGCCGACTGACGTACGACCGCTTGCGGTGTCCAGTCTCGTACCAGACATCACCAGCGTCACAACGTCCGGTGCCATTGCTCAGAAGGTCGGGACAACGGTAACCCTCGTCCAAGGACCGACGGAACACCTCCGGCGGACCAAGGTCGGTAACCAGAAGTTCCAGTTCGATGATGTCACCTTGACGGTCCACGGTACGATCGACGGCCAGCCGGTCTATATTGCTCCGGTCGCGCTTGCGAACAACACTACTGGAGGACCATCAGCTTTTCGGTTGATGTCAGCGAGTACTTGGGGAACCCCCAAGAACGCCGGTTGCGTAGACGTAACACTCACGTACTGGCGCTACCAGGACTTCATCTTCATCAGGAGCACCGTTTACAAGGTGCACCTCGGCGTGCACTACTGCTTCATCGCTGACCACATCGGTCAGGACGGGCATGGTAACGCGCTGGTGGCGAAGATTTGGTGGTTCAGTGACCTTGTTGGCGGCAGCGAGCCTTTCGGCCCGATCGCGTGGCAGGGTTATTGGGACGGTTACGTAGGACGTCCTTACGACAGCTCATGGCGTATCCGTGCCCAGCAGGGCTGGCACCAGTGCTTGATTCCGGGCCTTGGTTGCAATGCCACCGAGTACCCGTTCATCTGGGCTGACCTGCGCGGTAACGGCACAGTCTTCTGGGACGCCGGTCGCTGACCAGACACTCAGTTGACGACGCAAGTCACTGACTCAACCTCGAAAGGGGGGCAATGAGTAAGTCGAAGAGACTCTTTCGTACCTTCCTGATCTTCGTCGGGATTCTCGGCGCAGTGATGGCGGTCAACCATGTAATTGGGGGAGTCGAAACACTGATGAGCTTGGTCGCGGCAATCGTGATCATGTACACCGGTCCTTTTGTCAGATCCATTCGGAGCTGTCGAGACTTCCCGGAGTACTTCTAGGAATTGACGTTGCCTGAAGCGACAACGAAGTCGAGCTGAATAAGCCTGGCAATCGCTTCATCAAGGAGTTGGCATAGGTTGTGGGGGTCACTGTTCTCGCGTTCAACGCGAAACAAACCCTCCAACCTATGCCGCTCCTTAACACCCTATATAACTAAGAGTTATCAACTAATAGATTGCCATAATAGGGTAAATATTATATAATTAAGCATATGTATGAGACAGTTCCTGAATTTAGAAGCGGTGCAGACGAAGTAAGAGTCATTAACGTAGCATCAGTATTTTTTAGCGTTGAATTACCTAATGATCCGACTGGATTTCAACTAGCTCAGAAAGTACTTGACCATCAGCACCGTATATTGCAACCTCAGTTATTAGACGATTTCGTAATAACTGAAACCGACGATCAGCGAGTACCAAGATTAGAAACTTTTGTAGCAACAGTTACCAGCAGTCTTGCAATAGGAGATTTTGGAACTGCTTTAACCAACGCCAATTATATGTCTGCATTTAGTGAATCTGGTGATCCAGATTCGATTAACGAAAGCCAAAGTTTTATCCTAACTTTAAATTCTCACCTGGAGTTAGCTAAAAAAGTAGTTGAGAAATTTTCAGAGGAGGATGAATTATTACAATTTCATGGAGAGCAGGCATTTGAAACCGCATTATTATATTACGAAAATGGCGATTATAACGAAGCCATGGCTATTTTAAAAGATATTATTCATAACGCCGCGCTTTACGGAATAATTGGGGAGACCGCTAAATCCAAATTTGATCCCTATGCTATTTTGACCATGATTGCAAAGTGAAGCGTACTTTATTTAGCAATCCATTTGGGTTGAACTATATTGATCTATATAGTTTCGGTAAAGGATATTTCGTATAGCATCGGTGTTTACTTAACCAAAATAAAACTGACTTTTCCCAGGCTATATACATAAAAAGTAACTTTATTCTACTTAGTTAAATTAGATATTGGTGTTTTTAAATGCCGCTTTCAAAACGTCTCTAGCTGCTTTGGCAGTATTTTCAAATGTTGCATCGGCAGTTTTAAAGCTAGCAGTTCTTGCATACGCAAGTTGTTTGACTATGTCACCGATCTTATCGTCATCCTTCCGCTCGGATTGAAACGTAAGACGAGCAGTTTTTAAAGATGCTTGAAACGATGTACGTATAGTTGGACCACTGCTTGGCGTAGATGCACAGCTTGCTTGGGCCGTAGATATTGCACTATTTACTGAGCCGTTAAAGGATGTTATTTGACTATCTAAGGTTGAACGTCGAGAGGCAAGAGCAGCATCTACACCGCTTCGGAAAGTATCTCGGACGCTATCAAATGCTTGGCGCCTGGTAGCAACGGCAGCTAAAATGGTAGACTCATAGGTTTTGACGGCCGTCTTTTGGTCGGATGTTGTGGCTTTAGATTCCATTTTTGTAAAATCATCTTGGCGCTCTTGATCCCAGTTAGCCCGATTGGCTTTAATTTCAGCGTCCCATTTTGCTCGATTTGCAGTAATCTGTTGGTCCCGATCAGTACGCGCCGAGGTAACTTTAGCTTCAAGAGAGCTTAATCTGGCAGTTATTTTAGTTGAGTCGGATGGTAAATTTGTACAAAAGGCTGATTCTCTTGTAGTGGTTGCCATCGACACCGCCGGTGCACTCGTCACGAAGATTAATAACACGCCGGAAGTTACGCTAATTAGTTTTAAGTTTTTAGTAGGTAGATTCATCGTAAGCTCCTCCGACATTACTAGTTGCCTGATTAGTTGCTTTAGCTGAAGCTTGTTCGCTGGTTTCGTACTTACTATTAATGCTGGATTCTTTTAAGCTATCTTGCTGCGCAAGGTTATCAACACTTCGTGTTGTACCATCGGCTTTTACTGCTTGAGCACTTGTTGGGGCTGTCGACGAAGTTGAGGTTTTATTATGGTTTTGTTTATATACCCAATAACCGACTCCAACTAGTGCGACAATAATTACTAGAATTAAAGTGGTTTCGAACGCACTAAATCCTTGTTCTGATTTTATTTTCATATTTTTCTCCTTTATCGTAGTATTTCAATTTTATGAAACTTAACCAATATTAACAAGAGGTAGGTAAGCCTGAAAAGTAAAGCAACAGTAATGACTAATATATAAGAAATATCAGGAGACTTAATAAAAAAACACTTAATTACTTTAAGTTGAAGTCAATTTCAATTTTCAACTGCGTTTTAGTTTGGTTTTTCCTGCTGATCTTTCCAGGGAGTCGCTAATTGAAAGTAATTATCGTCAGGATCTGCGAATGTTGCTAACCAAGCATCCGGACCTTCGGCCTTATTAGGCTGATAAGGTTTTGCCACAACTTTTGCTCCGAAAGACTTTATTTTATCAAAGTCAGCTTTAACATCACTACTGTCAATATTAATAATAATTCTACCAGGTGATTGATTCTTAGCTTTAACTTCGCTATGTGGACCGATCATAAGATTACCATCACCGATCGCAAATCCGTACCAGTCGTCTTGCTGCCAGCCCGGTTTACCAAATATTTTTGAATAAAATTCACCAAGTACTTTTGGATTTTCAGACCCAATCATTACACCTCTAAGTTTCATAATAGTGACCTCCTAATTAAATTATACTCTGAGTATATAAGTATTATATATTTCTATTGTCTAGTTTTATGATTCGTATTTTTTTGAATTACTAGTATAACTACTTTTTTATTGATAGTCTGGGATAAGTTACTGGTAACGGAGTAGAAAATTTTACTGTTGCCAAACCAACTTCGAGCACATCAACTCGGTCGATCCCAACTCACCCTACAGCAGCTCCATCATCAAACAGTTCTACAACATCAGCTAACAATTCATCAGGTTACTCTTATTAATAAAAAAGCTATTAAAAAAGCGCAGACAAAGCTGCGCTTTTGATTTCATTACAAGTTACTTAGTTAGCAAGTATTCCCGCAGAAGTTCATACCGCCACTGAGTGTGTTGTTAGAAAAAGTGTTATTACTGTTCCCAACATCAGCGTTATTGTCCCATTCAAAGTTACCAGTGTTATTGTTCGCAAGTGGGTTAGTTGAGCCGACTATTATATTGTCGTGAACATGGACGTTAGCGACATTACATTCAGACCCACAGCTGCCACCAGACGCACCGTTGTCCAAACCAGTGATGCCGTTACAGTTACCTTCTACGTCATTGTGTGAGATATCTACAGTACCATTTGAAGCACCACCATTAGTGCGTCCTGAGTCGGAATCTGATATTCCACCGCCCCATCCAGGGTTACAACCTGGAGGATTGTTATTGAAGGTCTTAAAGCCATTTCCTGTGACAGTATTATAGGTGATCGTAGCTCCGAGTGAAACTTCATGAAAGATACCAGAGTTCCAGTTGTTAACAACCCTGTTATTAGTGATGACTGCACCGTTAGAGTTAATATCGTCCCAAAGACCCATGCAGGCGTTGTCATGAATGTAACTGTTCTTAACAGTAATGTTGTCTCCTACCCATTTAAAGCCACCGGCTTCGTGGCCACAAGAGCTAGCTAGCGTAGTATGTGCGTCATTGGTGAAATTGTTGTGGTCTATCTCAGCTCCATCTACTGTAGTATTACCAATGGTATCACCACCAGCCAATCCTTCCTGCCGATTGTCATGATATCGGCCACCCTCTACAGTCCAATGAATACCTAGATCAGCGCCAGCCCCATTCCAATTTGATCCATCAAAGGAACCATTATCGTGTGAATTGATATTGTGCAGTATCCATCCAGTCGCCGACCGGTCGGCGTTACGGATTGCACCTTGTGCATCAACTTTGATTGAATAGTTGCGAATTTCGAGATCTGCAATCTTAACGTTTATTTGATTTGCGTCACTGATTATCGCGTACTGAGTTGAGTTCCCGCCGTCCAATACCGCTGTACTATCTCCAAGAATGGTGTCGCCAGTTTTCGGATGAAGTGACCAATTATGTGTACCGGTTATACAGAAGTTAGTACCAGTCGGATTGTTGTCTATATCTGCCTGGCCATTAGTCATATTTACAGAACAGTTTGGCGGTGGGGTAATTTCACCGGTTTTATAGACTACCGCAGAACTCACTCGGACTGCTGCACCTTGGTTTAGTATGCTTACTTCCATTCCTGGGCTAGTTCCATCGAATCTAACTCCTGATATGCAAGCTACAGATTTATAGTCAGTAGTAGAAATACTTACAGAGTAAGGAGATGTTGCCAGAGCTGTAGATGACGGTCCATTATTGTAGTTAAAAACTTCAAACTGTCCGTTTGCCGCCGTTCCTAGGCTTTTAGCATATAAACATACTTTGTAGAAACCCGCGTCAAAATTATTGCCAAAAACACTGACTTCAGATGGAGCAGCTACACTGCCAGCTGCTAATTGCATAACTCGAGTGTTTCTTTTAACACCCGTACTTTCTGGAGGGGGGATAGTATAGCAAGATGTACTACTCGCTGTGGCACAGATTTGAGATGAATGGACTGAATCAATATTACTTGAATTAAGTACTGCACCTGTCGCCGCCATGCTCCACCATAATAGAGCACTACCAATAATAGCAAAGAATAATACAAATATAAGAACTTGCTTTTTAGACAAACTCGATCGTTTGCCAAATTTAGTTTTTTTAGTTTTACTAGATGACGATCTAGAACTTGAAAAACGTTTTAAGGTTTTTTTTGTTGTGGGCATGGTATATGTTTCCTTTTTGTAAAATAAAGCTTAAGGTTACTCTAATCTATATGCTGTTTTGTTGTCAATAGTATAATTTTATACTGAAGTAATATTTTTATAAATTTCTCTGTATGTTTAGAACTTTCGGTTTTTCAGACTAACTCTAAAATCTAAATATCTCGAGTCTTACCGATACGTTATATCTGGTTTCATTATTGTTAAATTTAAATAAATCCTTGTATTTAACAGTTATGTCAGCCCTTATATTAGTAAAAATAGAGCGCGGACAAAACCGCGCTCGTATATTTGTGACAAGAATTTTAGTTAGAAAATATTGCTACAGATTTATCGTCAACAGTTAAATCCGCAGAAGGTCATACCGCCCGTATACGTGTTGTTCGCAAATGAATTACCGGCAGTTCCATCGTTGTCGCCATCACCTTCGGAGTAACCTGTCTGGTTGTTCGCGAGGCTTGATGTGCTACCGCTGATAGTGTTTCCATTGACCGTAGTGTTGACCATCTCACCGCAATTGCTACTACAATCGCCTGTACTTATACCATCTGCAAGTGTGATTCCATTACAGTTCCCAGATACAGTATTGCCAGAAATAGTGCTATTGGTCTTGACACCATCAAGTCCCTGGCCGGTATCGGAAAAGAAGATGCCCGAGCCGAAAGAGCTTCCGCAAGAAACTAGTGATAAGTTTCCACTAGTTTTGAAGCCATTACCACTAATGGTATTGTTGGTGATCGACGCGCTGTGGCTTATCTCGATCTGTATGCCGTTGTTTCCGTTGTTGGTTATCGTGTTGTTATTGAAGTTGATACCCCCTGCGTTGATATCGGTCCATAGACCCATGCAAGCGTTATCGTGTACATTTGAATTTTGTACGATGATGCCTTGAGTGTCATGTCCCGAGAACTTTGCTCCTCCTGATTCATGACCGCACGATGTTCCTGGTGCATTATGAGCATCACTCGAGTATCCATTCCAGCCCATTTCGACACCGTTAACCTTTAGATTGGCTGCGCCACCGCCGTTCGTCAGCCCCTCTTCACGGTTGTTATTGTAAGAACCACCAGTAACAGTCCAAGACGGTCCGAGGTCAGCACCAGCGCCGTACCAAGTGCCTGAAAACTGTGCACCATTGTCGTGAACATTCAAATTTTGCAGCAACCAATGCGAGGCACTCCCGTCAGCACTGTGAATTGCTCCAATAGCGTCACCATCTGTCCGATAATTACGGATCTCGATATTACTGATAATCACATTAGATGCATTCGAAGTTCCAACAATCGCATCTGCGGTTGAGTTACCACCATCAAGAACCGCTGTATTGTCACCAGCTATTGTGTCACCAGACTTGGGTGTTAGGGACCAGTTGTGGACACCTGTAAGACAGAAACTAGTACCTGATGGGTTATTGTCTATGTCATTCTGGCCACTAGTCATATTTACGGTACAGTTAGGTGGAGGAGTAATGCTACCAGTTTTGTTAACAACTACCGATCCAACTCT
>JBBRLY010000017.1:0-2132 GCA_038231155.1 Saccharimonadales bacterium (SeqCode) | reverse complement strand
GGTGAGCTTATTTCTTTGGCCGAAGCTGCCCAGGCTTCTGGCTTTAGTTACCCCTTTCTAAAGGAGATAGCCCAAAGCGGCAGGCTAAGAGCCAGAAAAGTAGGCCGTAACTGGGCTACTACACTGGCGGCGGTAGAAGCATACAAAATTAGTCGAAAACGCATCAACAAAAAAGACTAATTTCCCTTGACACCTATCTCTATAGAGGGTATATTTACTTGACACTTTGAAAGCAGTTAGATTAGTTTTTCCAATTGATTTTAACGGCCTAACGCAAATCGGCCAATTGGGGGCTAAATGTTGATATTTTTCACATTTAGTGCAGTCAAAGCGCAGCCACAAAAAGAAGCCGAACCTTTTGGAAACCAGTAAGAGTGAGAAAGCCTAATGAGTAACGAGCAAGCAGCACCCAACTTTGAAGTTATCCGGCAGGAAACGCCGGAAGGGGTAGAGTATTGGTCAGCCCGTGACCTGATGCCGCTTTTAGGGTATGCTAAATGGCAAAAATTTGAAAATGCAATTGACCGGGCTAAAACTTCAGCCGGGCAAGCCGGGCAAACTGTAGAAAACCATTTTATCGGAGCCGGTAAAATCGTTAATCTTGGAGCAAAAGCAACACGTGAAGTGAAAGATTATTATTTATCACGCTTTGCCTGTTATCTTATTGCCCAGAATGGCGACCCGCGCAAGCCCGAAATCGCCGCCGCTCAAAGTTACTTTGCAGTTGCCACCCGTGAGAACGAGGTGACAAAAGAACTAGCTGACGAAGAAAGACGATTGGATTTGCGCGAACGGCTCAGTGAAAGTGATAAACTACTAGCCCAGGCTGCACACCGGGCCGGAGTGCTAACCCGTTACTTCGGTCAGTTTATAGAGGCTGGTTATGAGGGGCTTTACGGTGGGTTAAGCAGGCAGGACTTGAAAGAAAAACGTAATCTAAGCCCGAAAGCAGATGTTTTGGATTACATGGGAGCGGCAGAGCTGGCCGCCAACTACTTTAGAACCACCCAAACCACTCTTAAATTGACCAACGATAATATAATCGGTCAAACCAAAGCTACTGAAACACACCGCGAGGTTGGCAAGAAAGTCAGGCAATCAATGTCCGAAATGGGCGGTACAATGCCGGAAGATTTGCCAACTCCAAAAGAGAGTATCCAGCAGTTAAAGCGCAGTCGGAAAAAAAAGCCAAATCTTTTGGAAACAACTGCTGAGATAGAGGGATAAGTGTTTGTACAGTTTTCTTAGACTCAATTGAATGTATAATCAGTGCCAGAGCTGCACATTTTAGCAGAAGAAGGTTTTTATTAGTCAGCCAAGAAAGGGTCTGGTCTTAAAGATGATGCCATTATCTAATGATACAAGTCCTGAAGCTGAGGAAGTTCAAATCGCCCTACTTCGACGAGCGACACCAGCCAGACGATTTGAACTGGTACGTTCGTTAAGTGCTACTACCCGCAAACTGGCTTGGCAGGGTATTCGCAAAGCTAACCCGACGGTTAGCGACCAAGAAATTGACCTCCTTTTTGTAGAATATCATTATGGCCGCGAGTTAGCTTTAAGTGTTGGTGACTACCTCGCCAGTGTTGAATACCAGCAGCGCAAGATAGGAGTGCAGGCTAAAACAAAACATGTCAGAAGAAGATAAAGACCAAAAGCCAGAGCTTCAAATTCAAAAAGATTTGCTCTTTGTAGGTGAGCTTATTTCTTTGGCCGAAGCTGCCCAGGCTTCTGGCTTTAGCATGAACTACTTGAGAGATATTGCCGTTTCGGGTAGGCTCAAAGCTACCAAGATTGGTAGAAACTGGGTAACTACTTTAGAAGCGGTAAATGAATACAAGAACAGCCGTAGTCATAAACTTAAAAAAGAAATCTAAGCTCTTGACAAATACGGTGATAAAATTGTATAGTTATATATCGCTTTGAAATCAGTTAGATTGGTTTTTCCAATTGATTTTAGCGACCTAACCGAAATCGGCCAATTGGGGGCTAAATGTTGATATTTTTCACATTTAGCAGCTTAAAGGACGTGACATAGTAAAAAATATGTGCTAGTATGTTATAAGCGAGATCAAGCAGCACTTCGCCTGATTAGCATTTAGCCAGGGTTTTTACAGACTGGTTGCTCGGTT
>JBBRLY010000015.1:0-1539 GCA_038231155.1 Saccharimonadales bacterium (SeqCode) | reverse complement strand
TATATAATAGAGCCGCTCGATATGACTACGACGAGTCGCTATCTTCACGCTTGTCCTAGGATAGTTCGGCTTTGTACTACCCGATTGAGGAAGAAATAATCATGACCAGCATTGGGAAATTAATTTACAGCACAGTGAAGATTTACTGTCCCAATGCTTCGCCCTTACAGACTACATATTTTGGATATTTTGTCAAATACTTCTACAAGACCTCCGCTAAGGCGATCGCCTTACGAGAGATTGTTCGGTTTACCGGAATATAAGTTTACGGTAAACCGAATAATTTCTGAGCATCCGGACGCGCTGAGTGTCCGGATGCTCAGGGGCGCGGAGCGCCCCTGAGCATAACTAGCAACTTGGGTTAATAGTTAGGGCTTGCTGAAAAAGTCTGGGAAAACAAAATAATTTCCGATTAGGTATTCAAACCAGTCAAACAATGGCTCTCCCGTACTTAGGGTGATAAAAAAATCTTATCTATACTTGGAAGCCCTTTGAGAATAAGCGTTGTAGGTTGGGTTGAGGAACGAAAACCAACTTGCTAGTTGTAAAACCTGGCGTTTAGCTCTGCTCAAGCTTTCAGCTATTTGATTAGTAAAACTTATCAGCCTAAGTACGGGAGAGCCGTTTTTCTAATAAGTTGCTACTTGACAAACTTATGAAATATAAATTTAAATAGTGATGGCTCTACCGTACTTGGCATGCCAGCTTACGCTCAAACCTAAGCTGGATGAGCGTCTAAGGTAATTAGGGACGATATTTGTCTAACAAATTCTCAAAATCCTTGCTTAGCAAGGATTTTGAGAATTCATAAAGCCAAAAAAGCATAACAGATACGGTAGAGCCAGTGCGATTCGTTTAGTCGAAATGGGTCAAGTATCATAGAAAGACTCAGGGATGACTAGCTAGGTATAGAAAGAGAAAAATCTCTATCTGAACCTTGACAACTAAGTGACCATGCAGGTGCGTGTGAGTAGCATAGAAAACACAAATCCTGCCCCGCAGGTGCAGCGGTGACAGCATCACCCCTTGGGTAGCGACTACCCGACCAATCCCAAAAGCGGGGTGAAAAGGTGGCACTACTGGAAGCCTACTCCGGTATCCATCGAGCAAAGGGTGAAAGTCTCACGCACGGTTTTGAAGACCAGCGGGGCTGGTGACAGTCTCGCTGAGTTTAATTAGTGATTAGTTTACAAAACTTAATTTTATGCTATTTAATAGCTTTACCTATGTAGTATTTTTATTAGTAGTTGTTTCAATATACTGGTTAATACCTAACAAATGGCAAAATATTTTTATTTTAGTTAGTAGTTATTTTTTTTATGGATATTGGAAAATAGAGGGATTGTTTTTATTACTAGGATTCAGCTTAGTTAATTGGTTTTTAGCACACTTAGTAGATAGGTTTACCGGGAGGAAAAAGAATATCTTATTAATTATAAGTATCGTTATAAATTTAATAATATTATGTTATTTTAAATACTTTAAATTTATACTAGAGAATGTTTTTTTATTAGTATTTAATAATACCTGGGAGCCTGT
>JBBRLY010000014.1:0-110751 GCA_038231155.1 Saccharimonadales bacterium (SeqCode) | reverse complement strand
TGGATGATTGCGTTTGGAACCAGTTGATTCAGTTACAACTGTATAATTTGAAGAATGGGCTGTGTCAATATTACTGGAGTTTAAATCTACTCCGGTAGAAGCTAAACTACGCCAAAGTAGTACTCCACCAATTGCAGCAAACAAGACTACGAAGATGATCATACTGCGCTTGGACATTGATAATCCAAATAGCGAACGTTTTGGAGTATATTTCTTAACTCTAGCAGCACTAGCTTTAGTTAGTTTCTTTTTTTGAGGCATTTTTATATCTTTCTTTTAAAGTTAGATGTTAGTGCTTATTCTTATACTAAAGCTGATGAGTGTCAAGGTAGGGGTGTGGAAAAGTATAACTAGAGGTGCGGTCTGCGCTTTAATCTACGGGGGATTTGAGCAACTATAATTGGTGAACCACCTACAATCGAATTGGTTTCATATACTGTCAAAAATTGTAGAGGGGTATGGCCTACTCAAGGGCGCCAATCTGGGGAATAGGATTCCTGTGGGGAGTAGAACCTAGCTAACTCTTTAACCCCATATCCCAGATTTATCTTGACTGGGAGCTCGGATTCTTAGTATTTTTTGGTTTTACTGTCATAACGCGTACTTTATCACGTCATAAGACTTTAAAGGCCCAGTTACACATTATGATATTTTGTGAATGCAAATGCGTCATAATGTCCATATACGGTATACAATAAGCGTAAGCAAAATCTAAATAAAGCCTAAGAAAGCAGCGGACATGAAAAAACTAAATCAAAAAGGTTTCCATATTATCGAACTCCTTATTATTTTGGTTGTCATTGGGATTATAGGTACGGTTGGATTCAAAGTTGCCAAAAAGAACAAAGGACAGCAAGTTGGTAATGGCCAAAAGAACGTAAGTCAAAGTCATGATGCCGGAGGGGATTTGCAGTATATTAAAAAAGACTGTAAGGGCACGGGTCCTATCCAACTCACGCACAAGCCAATGGATATGAAAGATGTTAGTACCGTTTTACCTATTGGTACTCTTGCTGGAGCTCATGTTACACCTATCGACCACCTGTATTTCTATCCTAATGATATGACCAATCGTGATGCCGCTCCAGTGTATGCAATGGCGGATGGTTATATAGTCACCTATGAGGTACGCACGCAGAAGGTAGATAATGGTGCTGCCCAGAAGGCAGAATACCAGCTAGTCTTCCAACATAATTGCAGCATCTTCTCTTACTTTGACTTGCTGACTAGCTTAGAGCCGGGTTTGGCTAAGCAAATAAACGATAAAGGTGGCAAGGACCTACACATTGCTGTTAAATCAGGCCAGCTTATTGGCAGGGTTGGCGCGCAATCGTTGGATACTGCTGTCTACAACTTCGATATGACCCTCAAAGGTTTCGTAAATCCTGATTCCTACAAGACAGAACTATACAAACTGCATACAGACGACTTCTTTAAATATTTTAAAGATCCCATGAAAAGCGACATGCTAGCCAAGAACCCGCGTACGTTCGAACCCCGCGGCGGTAAGATAGATTACGACATAGACGGCAAGCTAATTGGTAACTGGTTCCAGACTGGTACCAACGGCTATGCTGGGGCCGGGCAACGGGTGGCTGACAGTAACGGTCAGGGGTATTGGAGTAGCCATTTGGCAATTGTACCGGATGCTATCCACCAGGGCGTGACAGACATATCCTTTGGTGATTACCAAGGCCGGGCCACCCAGTTTAATGCCAAAGCTGGTACGCCAGATCCTGCTACTATTGGCAAAGACAGCGGACTCACCAAGTACGAATTTGTGGCATTTGCTCAATCCAGCTCACCCACCGGCGGCACGTCAATGAATAGTACATCAGTACTTGGCACTGTATTGTTCCAATTGACCGACACACGCAAGCTCAAAATGGAAGCTTTCCCCGGCAAAACAGCTGCCCAAGTCACCGACTTCACTAACGCCGCCAAAACCTACGAACGTTAAATACAAAATCTTAGTGACCCTTAAGTGTTCGATTTATAAGGTTGTCATGGTCGAAATCATTCGCGGCGCTCAGGCAATCTCTAAAATGATTTGGTATGTAACACTATAAAGATGGCATAGAGAGAATTGTTTCATTTATACGTGTTGAGCAGTAAAATTCCGTGCAAGCATAAGCGAATTGGTGACCCCTGCGGGATTCGAACCCGCGATCTTCTGGATGAGAACCAGATATCCTGGACCACTAGACGAAGGGGCCAAATAACCTGAGTTGTAACACCGAGGAACTATAGCATAACAGAGATAGAATATAAATCACTTAAAAGATTGCATCAAACAGCTAAAACCCAGATAATAGACCCATCAAACATAAGCATTGATGCATGATAATAATATTAATTATTGGTGGGTTATTAGTAGTTACGTTTAGTGCTGGCTATGGTTATTTTACTTTGAAAAAACATAAGAATCAGAAGCAAAGTGGCGCAGATCAGAACGTTAAGCTTAAAGCCGAACAATTAACAACAGAAACACTATTAGGCTCAGTTGCCGATGGTATATTAGTTGTTGATACAAAATTTCGAATAACTTTGATTAACTCAGCGGGAGCTGACTTAGTAGGTTGGCGAGCAGATGAAGCTGTAACTTTACAAGTAGGCTCAGTTTTAAAACTGTCTCTTGAAAACGGCAAGCCAATGCTCGAAACCAACAATCCTTTCAAGGAAGTAATGCGCGCTAAACAAGCTGTAAAAACAGTTCTACAACTAACCACCAAAGATGGCAAAAGAAAAGTTATATCTTTAGTGGTTTCGCCAGTAGTTTTACCCCCAAATTATGAAATAGCCGGGGCTGTAGCCGTAATGCGTGACATAAGTCGTCAGCATCAAGAAGAACTTCAAAGGGCTGAGTTTATAAGTACGGCTAGCCATGAAATGCGCACCCCAGTGGCCGCCATAGAAGGTTACTTGGCTCTAGCTATGAATGATAAAGTCAGCACCATTGACACTAAAGCGCGCGATTACTTACAAAAAGCCCATACTTCTACTGAACATTTAGGTAAATTGTTTCAAGACCTCTTAACCAGCGCTAAAGCTGAAGACGGCCGGCTTAGTAGCCGGCCATTGGCAGTAGAAATGGGAGCAATGCTTGAACAAGTAACCCAAGATCTAAAGTTTGGGGCTGAAAAAAAGGGACTCAACATGGAATTCATTTTGGGTTCTAGTAGTGGCGGACCGATAGATGCTAGGGTCGGTAGTAACCGAATAGTCCAACCGCTATATTATGTCTACGCTGATCCGGATCGATTGCGCGAGGTTATTATCAATTTATTTGACAACGCTATTAAATATACCGAGACTGGGAAAATTACTATCGGTTTAACTGGTGATGCACAACTTGTGCAATTTTTTATACGCGATACCGGTCCGGGTATACCAGCTGAGGATATTTCGCATTTATTTCAAAAATTTTACCGAGTAAATAACAGTTTTACACGCACCCAAGGCGGAACTGGGTTAGGTTTATTTATTTGCCGAAAAATTGTGGAGCTTTACGGCGGCCGGATTTGGGTTGAAAGTCAAATTAGCAAAGGTAGTACATTCTATATAAATTTACCGCGAATTACTAGTCAAAAGGCAGCATCTCTACAAGCTACTGAAACAGCTCAACCGACCACTGTTTTAAGCTCTAACGTAGAACTTTAATAGTTGTCGGTTATCATGCTACAATAATCTCGAAGCAAAAGCACTATAAAACAATAGCAGGTATTGATATGGCAAAAGTAATGTTGGTTGAGGATGATAACAACCTTCGTGAGATATACGAAGCTAGACTGCTTGCTGAAGGTTACGAGATTGTAACCGCCCAAGATGGCGAGGAAGCCTTAGCCCTAGCTGTTAAGGAACGTCCTGATTTAATAATTGCCGATATTATGATGCCTAAAATCAGTGGCTTTGATATGTTAGATATTTTGCGTAGCACATCGGAAACTAAGAGTACAAAGATAATAATGATGACGGCTCTCAGCCAAGCTGAAGATAAAGAAAGAGCCAGTAAGTTAGGGGCTGATCGTTATCTAGTCAAATCACAGGTGACATTAGAAGACGTTGCCAGAGTCGCAAGGGAATTCTTAAATAATCAGGCTACATCTACACCAGCCCCACCGGCTGGAACAGGCGTTACTCAATCCACTGATCAGTCACCAACTAGTAATCCAACTGCAACATCGCCAGACCCTTCGAGTGATTCGTCAAGTCCCCCAACATCGGTCGAAGACTCTATATCCAAAGATGAGCAGGCAATTGCATTAAAATTAAATCATTCTGACTCAGCAAATAGTCAGCCGGACTCAACACAAATTCCGGATTTAAATGTAAGTGCTGCTGCTGCAATCCCTTTGACAATGACTAACTCAGACCCTAATCCGGTGGCTACTACGGCCTCTAGCCCATTTCACGCGGAGACGCCGGTGGCATCCGCTTCGCTTCCTCAAAACCCAGTACCACCAGTAGTTATAGCCAATCCGCCGACAACCTCACCTACACCTAGCATAATTCAAGACATAGCGACTAAGGCACCGCCGAGTAATAATAACCAGACTATTAATCGACATAGTATGGCCGTAGCCAACGATTCAGCTTCTAATGATGGGCAGCATACTTCCGAAGCTCAATCTAAAACTGTAATTCATACAAAAGTTATCCAACCGATTAACGACATTACCAAAAGCTCAGTTGATTTCAAATCGTTACTAGCCAAAGAGGAAGCTAAGCAAGTTGAAGCCGGTACAGCTGCTGTCGTTGTAGGTGACGTAAACTCAGCGAACTCTAGTGGTTCCGGTGTCCAGACTATCACTCCAACTCAAACGCCGAACTCTCCAAGCTCTTCAATTGACCCAGGGCTTATCTCTTTATAGAGAATAATAAATTCTTTGCGGAGAAACCTATTTTAATCTTATCCTTTAGTTATGCGTATAAATCAATATATCGCTAAGACTACGGGTATCAGTCGCCGGGCAGCAGATAAACTTATTGCCGAACAACGTATTAAATTAAACAACCGATTGGCTATTATGGGTCAAGAAGTTAAAGCCAGCGATACAGTCACTTTAGATGACCATATCCTAACTTTAAATACTGATACTACAACTATAATGCTAAATAAACCTTCTGGTTATGTGTCCAGTCGACAAGGGCAGGGTAGTCAGACTATTTATGATTTATTACCTAAACGATTTAGCAGCTTAAAACCGGTTGGGCGATTAGATAAAGACTCCAGCGGATTAATACTGTTAACTAACGATGGACAATTAGCTCATAGATT
Source organism: Saccharimonadales bacterium (SeqCode) (assembly GCA_038231155.1). Lineage (GTDB taxonomy): Bacteria > Patescibacteriota > Saccharimonadia > Saccharimonadales > JANWIN01 > JBBRLY01. Next base: position 105,473 of record JBBRLY010000014.1, on the reverse strand, counting down.
AACTCATCCGCTATTTCAAAAATTAAAAGTTTACGAGGTTCAGTTAGATAAACATTTAACTCCTAAAGATAAAGCAGCCATTGAACTAGGAATCAAATTAGAAGATGGTCTTAGCAAATTACAAATTCAGACTAAGGATCTAAAACTTTGGACAATAAAAATGTCCGAAGGTCGCAACCGCCAAATCCGTCGCACTTTCGGTGAACTAGGTTATAAAGTAATAAAACTCCGTCGCATACAAGTAGGTGAGTATAATTTAAATGGTTTACAAAGCGGGAAACATAAAGTCTTATCAAGATTAAAATAGTATTAATATCTTTAAGTTAGTTTGTCAATACCTACTCCCTGATATAAAATATAGTAATGGTAAAGAAAGCACCGATTGTGGCTATAGTTGGCCGAGCTAATGTAGGTAAGTCTAGTTTATTTAATTCTGTTTTAAGACGCCGCGAGGCGATAGTGGCTGATGAACCCGGTACTACGCGTAATGCTGTCACGGCTAAAGCGTCGTGGGGCGGTCATGATTTTTGGCTAGTCGATACAGCTGGCTATAAAGACCCAGAAGATGATTTTGAGCTAACTATTCAAGAACAGATTACCGAAGAGGCCGCAGCCGCTGATATTATATGGGTGGTAATAGAAGCCAATACAGTAATAACAGAGGAAGATCGCCGGGTAGCCACATTAGCCCTAAAAAGTCGTAAACCAGTTTTTTTAGTGGTTAATAAAGTAGATAAAATCAGAGGTGCCACTCCCGAAGATTATCAAAAACTTGGTGTCAAACAGATTATGCTTACCAGTACAACCCAAAATATAGGCATAGATAGGCTACTTGACAAATTGACTAGAGTAATTCCTAGGATAAGCATTAAAACCGCATCTGATAGGCTACAGATGGCTTTAATGGGCCGTCCCAACGTTGGTAAGTCTAGTTTATTTAATAGCTTAGCTAAGAAGCAGCAAGCACTGGTAGCTGAACGGGCCGGGACTACCCGAGATGTCAATCGAACCGTAGTACGTTTTGAAGGCCGTGAGTTGGAACTTATGGATACTGCTGGTATTCGCCGTAGCGGTAAAATCGAGCGAGGCGTTGAACGCTTTAGTGTTATCCGTAGTCTTAGAGCAATAGAAGAAGCTGATGTAGCATTACTGCTGATTGACGCCAACGAACCAAGTGTTCAACTAGATCAAAAAATTGCTGGTATGGTTAAAGATGCTGGCAAGGGGTTAATTATTGTGATCAGTAAATGGGATGACCTCGAGGCAAAAACACCATTCTCACGAGATCAGTTAGCCGCCCAGATTCGGCATGACTTTGCATTTACACCCTGGGCGCCATTGGTTTTTACAAGCGCTGTAAGTGGACAGAATGTCACTAAGCTTTTTGAACTGGTACTTGATATCGATACAAAGCGTCAAACTCGAATTTCAACTCCTGCACTTAACCGTTGGCTTCGAGGAGTTGTTAACTTGCATCCGCCGGCAGGTCTTAAGAATCGGACACCTAAACTTAACTATATGGTTCAAGAAGATGACAATCCAAATCCCAGCTTTAAAGTCTATGGAGCTCATACCAAATTCTTACACTGGAGCTATAAAAGGTTTATGGAGCGGGAACTACGTGAGCATTATGATTTTAGCGGTACACCGATCCGTTTTTGGTTCATTGAAAAACACTGAAAAAGATGACAATATATATTGACTTTTTCTGTATGGTGTTGTATAATAACATCTGTTAACAATTTGGAGCATTTAACAGCGATGATCTCTACTTTGTACCTGGTCGCTTGGAGTAGAAGAAGCTAATAGCGAAACCGCGTTCAAGCATCCAAAGGTGGGCTTTAAAATCTATCTTTTGCATACATAGCTCGGTTTCTCGCCGAGCTCTTTTATTGTTACGATTTTTAACAAGTCAGATAGGAATAGCAAACGAGAGATAGTTCGCGTATTGCGTAGAGAGTCTTAACTTTAAGATTTTGCACGCAATACGCTAGAATAGTCTCTCCATTCAGTAAGCTCTCCAGCAACTACCCCCCCCAAGTGAAAGGTCATAAAGTGAAGCATTTCAAACGGGCAAGTGCAATGGTGGCAGTAATTGTCACCTTCCTCTTCATCACGGCCGGCATGGCATTCGCATGTCAAGCCAATGGCCAAGCCAGTCCGTCCTGCAACACCAGTACCGGCACCCGCACAGTTACCTGGACGGTCAGCTACCCCATCGAATCGTGGTCCTCACCCGACTTGCTTCTGCACATCACCAAGAACTCGCGCAATGCGGCGTTCGACAAGATCGTGCTGAAGCCAGCTGAGACTGCCACGGCCATCGAGAAGGTCACCGGCAAAGTCGGCGACAGGTTCGAAAACGTCGTGCATGTGCTCTTTCGGGACACACGCGGTCGGATTCGGGCATCGCAGGACTTGACGTTGTCAGTCAACCTAACGGACGATTGCCAACCGAAAGTCGGCAGGTGGCCAAACCTCCCGGTGATTACTTGCAACACCTTCACGATCGACCCGATCGGATGGATCAAAGTTGCGGCTCACGTAACGGTAAACGGGGTTTCAAAAACGAAGTTCGGCACGTATGGCAAACTTCCGTCGGACCTCCACAACGCCCGCGTGAACATCAGCGACTTGACAACCGCCCTCGGTATCTTGCACATCGCCGGCTACGGCACCAGCAACTTCGGTTTTGGACCTGTTAGGTCACCGACCGTTGTGGTCACGCTGGTATGCCACCCGACGAAGCCCAAGGTGAACATCAAGTGGATCTCGCAGTGTGCGCAAGTACGCATCGAGGCCTACAGCAGTGGTGGGGACACCCAGAGCCAAGTCACAATCATTTCGGCAACACATGGTGTGCTGTTAAACGGCAAGATGGGAGACGCGAACGCGATTGCGGTGATCGACAAGTTGTCAAAAGGCAACGACCAGATCATCGTAAAGCAGGACGGCCGAGTCATCGACCATCCTTTTTCGGTTCACGCCAAGCCCATTGACGAGTGCAAGGCAACGCCGCCGACCCACAAGTCACCATCCACTCCGAAACAGTCCACTCCAGTCAAGACAGCGAAGACTTTGCCGCTAACTGGCTCGTCCTCGTTGCCTCTCGGCTTCATTGGCTTAGCCATCTTGGCAGCCGGTGTCGTCGCGCTGGTGAAGACGTCTCGACGACAGGAGATGAGCTACATCCAGTAGGTCCTTCGCCGGGTGGGTGAGTGTTTTATCGGGGTAAATCCTGATTCAACATCTCACTCGCCCGTGCAAGTCCCCGCTAACCTATCTGACTATCTCCAAAACTAGGCATCAAGATTTAAAGACTTTTAAAAACTGATGCCTGTTTTTATTTATTAGTCTTATATTGTTTGATGTATGCTAATTGTCATATGGCACTCCTACAAAAAAAACCACAAGTTAGCTCAAGTGCGCCCCTTTATACAGTTGGGCTAAATAAGACTGTACTGCTTGTCGGTCTCGGTAATCTTGGTAAAAAGTATGAAAATACTCGGCACAATATTGGATTTTTATGTATTGATCAGTTCGTGGCCATGCAGGAATGGAATTCTTGGATTGATAAAAAAGATCTTAAATGCCAGCTTGCCAACGGCAGTTTAGGCGATATCCGAGTATTAGCCATTAAACCGGCCACTTATATGAATAATAGTGGTCAAGCAGTCCAAGCGGTAGCCAACTTTTATAAGATAGCACCACAAAATATTGTCGTAATACATGATGAGTTGGATTTAGCGTTTGGTCAGATCCGTACTAGACTAGGTGGCAGCAGCGCTGGTCATAACGGAGTAGATTCGCTTATTAAATATATAGGTGATAGATTCGGTCGTATTAGAGTAGGGGTTAAAAATGATCAAGCTGCGACTTTCGATGGTGCTGACTTTGTGCTAGCTAAGTTTACAACGGAGGAGCAAAAGCACATTGGAATTATTACAAAAGAAGTTATTGCCATACTCAATGAGTATATATTCGGCAGTGAGCTGCCTACCGATACCAGAAATGTAATTACTTAGTCTTTTTGGTTTTCCCTAGGCGGCGCTTGATGTATTGGGCGATCAGTATTATAGCCCCGGCATAAACCGGCCACTCTCCGAAAAGACTATAGGGGGTTTTGCGAGTATTGGATTTAAGGTTTACTTGGGACGTTCCGACGGGATTGACCTCAGCCAATTGCCGTCCGTTATTATCCAGAACAAAGGCCGGCCAATTATTAGAAGCTTGGACAAAGGGTCTGTCATTAGCAATTGCCATAAATTTGGCCAGTCCACGGTGCTGCCAGTTAAAAACTCTAGAACCTTTAAATATTTCAAGTGATGCTGAGTTAGTTAATATAGTAGCGCCTTCATTAGTCAAACGTCGGTAATCAGAAGGTTGGATTATGCTAGAACACACCGCGCTGCCAACCACTAAAGATTGATTTATTTTATATGGCTCTAAAGCGCTACTACCTTTATTTACTGCTCTAGTAAGCTGAAAATTTGTGTAAGTAGCATTATCAAAAATTCTTAGGAATATAATAACGTCATATGCGAGATACTCGCCACCCGGTATTAGACGTGATTTTTGCTGGGTTTTAATGAAGCCTTTTTGGTTATTACCAAAGACTAGGTTATTGGTATAGCCTGCGGCGGAACTATTTTGCTGTGAGCCGACAAAGTAGACAGGTTTATTTGTGCCTAAAATTCGACTATTAATATTGCTCGACATAAAATTATCCAAACCATATTCCGGTAATACTATTAATTGGCTATTACCAGGCTTAATCAGCTTGGGGCTGCCCAAATGTTCGGAAACCGTAGTTACTCTAAGAGTTGGGCCAGTCGGTACTCGATATATTAGCCACGAAAGAAACGTAAGCATAATTATTATGGACCACAGGCCAATAGCATACTTTCTAAGCCTTTTTACAATTAAACAGGCGATTCCAGCCACTATTACCGCAGATAGGCCCCAAAAGCCAAAAAAACGGCTTAAATAGCCGAGTGGTGTCCACATCAGTAAAGGAGTTAGCGATGCAAAAGGCAGTATATTGTCTAAGCTACCGTTAGGACCCATCCAAATAATAGCCACCGCCCAAGCAATAAAGGCTTCAGCTAAGGCCCAAATACCAATGATTTTAATAATTATTAACCAACCGGATTGTTTTGACTTAATCTCACGCTTTAGGTATTTAATTGCTTGGTAAAAGATAGCAGTAGTAATACTCACAATTATTAGGAAAACAGCCGTAACCGTAATATATCCAGTTACCTGGCTGGAAGATAAGCGGGTGGCATCAATCAAGAATATCCAAGACCACAAGAATCCTAGAAATATTGCTAGCAATAAGATCATCCGTTGCTTGATTAACCAACCGGCAAACGAGTTATGCATATAAATCTAGTTTAAAGCATTTACAGTCGTTACTAAAAAAAGAGCCTCCAGAGGGGGTGGGCACCGCTGGAGACTCATTTAAAGGGATAAATATTATCCCCTATATACTCACAACTCCTAATTTGGTAGTTATAAGTCAACTACACCCTTCAACCCACCCGAGCGAAGCATCAAAGTCCAAAACTCCTTAAAGACTTGTGCCTTCTGTTAACCGAAGTTAACAAAAATACTGACGTACTCACTTTGATTCGGGACCCAGAAACAGTTAAACTGCAACTGGAGATAGTTAAAGGGAATAGTCGTTTTAGAACGTTTCCGCCAAAAAGGCGGATAAGCGTTAAAGTGGAGGGTAACAACTTCGTACGCTAACCGTTCTAAAACACTCTAAAACGCTTTACAGCGTATTAGAATTTGGGGGTATAAGGTACATAAGTCTAGTAATCTGACTTATGAGTTGCAATATTACCAAAAACATGACATTATGTCAATACTTTTAAATATTCTTGTACAATATACAAATTAGGGATTTAGCATAATAATTATTACCTCTGTTTAATTATTGACTGAAAAAAATGTTAGTATAAATTCATGAGCACCAAAACGCTTATCTGGATTGGTATTTTTGTTGGTTCACTAATCGGCGGTTGGATCGGTAGCCTATTTGATCACGGCAACATTTTTGGATTGTGGGGCATAATTTTAAGTACCGTTGGTGCTTTCGCTGGTGTATGGGGTGGTTATAAACTGGGTCAACTTTAAGCTTGATTAATTTTTTATTTGCATATTAGGCGCTGATACGCTAAAGATTAAATACATGCCGAAAAATCTTGTCATTGTAGAGTCGCCTGCAAAGGCTAAGACTATTGAAGGTTATCTAGGTAAGGATTACTCAGTCAAGAGCAGTTTTGGCCATATTCGTGACTTACCTAAAAAGGGTTTAAATATTGACATCCAGCACAATTTTAAGCCGACTTACGAAGTTAGCTTAGATAAACAAAAGATAGTTAATGATCTTAAAAAAGCCTCGTCTCAAGCTACAAATATCTGGCTAGCAAGTGATGAAGACCGAGAAGGAGAAGCAATTGCTTGGCATTTATCTCAAGCACTTGATTTAAGCACTACTAAAACTAAACGTATAGTATTTCATGAAATCACCAAGCCAGCTATCGAACATGCCATTGCCAACCCGCGTCATATAGACATCAATTTGGTTAACGCTCAACAGGCACGTCGGGTATTAGACCGCCTTGTTGGCTATGAGTTATCACCGGTACTTTGGAAAAAAGTCCGAACTGGTCTAAGCGCTGGCCGGGTTCAATCGGTAGCTGTACGTTTAATTGTCGAGCGCGAACGGGAAATACGTGACTTTAAACCAGAGTCTAGTTTTAAAATCAATGCATTATTTAATACCGGGCAAAAAGACTTACCGGCTGAACTTGAGTCTAAAATAAGCAGCAAAGACTCTGCAAAAAGTTTTTTAGAACATTGCAAAACAGAGAAATTTAAGGTCAAAACCGTTAACAAAAAACCAGCTACACGTAGCCCGTCGCCGCCTTTTACAACTAGCACGCTACAACAAGAAGCTTCACGCCGCCTAAGCTTTAGTGTTAAGCAGACCATGACACTTGCTCAAAGATTATACGAAGCCGGATATATAACATATATGCGAACTGATAGCACGCACCTAGCTTCGCTAGCTATAACGGCAGTTAGCACCTATATAAAGAAGGCTTACGGTGATAAATATTTAAATCAAAGGCAGTATAAGACTAAAATAAGTGGTGCGCAGGAAGCTCATGAAGCTATCAGGCCGACTCATTTCGATAGACTTCAAGCTGGAGCTGATAGCCAGCAGCAAAGGTTATATAAACTAATCTGGCAAAGAGCTGTTGCCAGCCAAATGGCAAATGCCCAAATTAACCGAAGTGAAGTAAATATTAGTCTATCCAAACGCGCTGAAATTTTTATTGCTAAAGGTGAGGTTTTGATATTTGATGGTTTTTATAAGGTTTACGGTGGCGGTAAAGATGATGTGATATTGCCTGATGTAAAAGTTGGCCAAGAGCTTAAGCTCAAAGAAATGACGGCACTTCAAACCTATAGTCGCCCAGCCGCCCGTTACTCAGAGGCTAGTTTAGTTAAAAAACTAGAAGAACTAGGTATTGGACGTCCTAGTACTTACTCTCCAACCATTAGCACAATTCAAAGCCGTGGCTATATAGAAAAAAGAGATTTGGAAGGCATAGAACGGCAACTACAGAAAATAGTTTTGACAAAAAACTCTATAAAAGAAGAAGTTATTACTGAGCTAACGGGAGCGGATAAGTATAAGCTGCTACCAACGGATACAGCCGAAGTCACTACAGATTTTTTAGTTAAGTACTTTAGTGAAATTCTGGATTATGATTTTACAGCAAGTGTTGAGCAAGAGTTTGACGACATTGCCGAGGGCAAGGAAAAGTGGGATGACATGATTAAACAGTTTTATAAAGATTTTCACCCACTGGTTGAAAAGTCAGAGAAAGTTAGCCGCGAGGAAGCCTCTCAAGCAAGGGAACTAGGTATTGATCCGACAAGTGGTAAACCAATCATTGCCCGTTATGGCCGTTTCGGAGCGGTTTTACAACGTGGTGAAGTTACTGATGACGCCAAACCAGATTTCGCACCACTGCCAGAGGGTACCTCACTAGAAGACGTAAATATGGCTCAGGCTCTAGAAATGTTCAAGTTACCTAGAGTAATAGGTAAAACAAAAGATGATTTAGAAATAATCGCCGATATCGGTCGCTTTGGTCCTTACGTTAAAATTGGAGAGACATTTGTATCGATCAAACCACTAGATCCATTTAAAATAACCAATAAAGAAGCCCAAAAGCTTTATAAGCAAAAGCTTGAAAAAGAAGCTAAAAAGCACATTAAAACTTTCGACAGTGGTTTACAAGTCCTAAACGGACCTTATGGTCCTTATATTACAGATGGAAAAAAGAATGCTAAAATACCGAAAGATACTGAACCCAGTAAGATAACTGAGTCAAAAGCCAAGAAATTACTAGAAGAAGCACCTACTAAAGGCCGTTTTCGCCCCCGAAAAACCTCATAGCACAATAGATATTCTACAGCCGTGTAAAGCGTAGGGTAGGGGGTTTATTATTAAAGTCAATGACGATTAGTGGATAACTTTATAGATTTTTCCACAATTTTGCATCTATTGCTATAAAATATCGTAGTTATATTCACATGAACTGAATATGCCAAATTGGCTATTACGTGCTACAATTAATATATAGACTATTCTTGACATTAACGTACTATAGTTTTATAATTAACACAAATTATTAGATTAACAGATTGGGAAATGAATAATGGTTGAATCCAAAACTGCACAAAAACTCAATATTGAACGGGCTGTTGAAGACATCTTAGATACTATAGAGCGTGACCGTGAACGGGAAATTGTATCTCGTCGTTTTGGGTTATTTGACCGTAAAGAAACACTGGAACAAATCGGTGAATTATTGGGAATTACAAGGGAACGTGTCCGTCAGTTAGAAAAAGCCGTAATGTCACGTCTTAAAACTAATTCAGAGCAAAATTTGCCTCATATCAAAGAAGTCCAAAAAACTTTCGCTGACCAATTAAAACAAATGGGCGGGGCAGCCCGAATCAGTGATCTAACAGGTCGTTTAACTAAGGATAATAGTCGAATTGACCAGGCCCGGGTATCGTTTTTAGCCCAACTTAGTCCTAAATTAGCTGTAGTCGATGAAAACGACTTTTACAATCAAGCTGTAGTAGCAGCATCGGCTAACAACGAAAAAGAAATCAAGGATCAAATAGCTAACATTATTGAAGCTATTAAAAAGATCGCTAAGCCGGTTCATATTGATATCATCGCCGCCGAAGTAAAAGACACTGATAGTCGTCATGTCCAAGCGCTAGCCAGCATTTCCAAGCAAATTGCTACACTTAATAACCGCTGGGGGTTAATAAAGTGGCCGATGGTCAATCCCAAGAATATAAGGGATAAAATCTACGTTATTTTGCATGACAATGTCAAACCGATGCATTTCAATGAAATTGCAAAAGCTATTAAAGATTCTTCTTTCCGCCGTAAAGATGTGACCACTCAAGCTATTCACAACGAACTTATTAAAGATAAACGATTTGTATTAATAGGGCGGGGCATATATGCGCTTAAAGAATGGGGATACGACAAGGGTACTGTGGCTGATGTGATTGCTAAAGTACTTAAAAAAGCCGGAGAGCCGTTACACCGTGATGAGATTGTAAAGCGTGTGCTTAAGAGCAGGCAAGTCAAAGAAACTACAATCTTGTTAAATTTACAAGGCAAGACTCAATTTAAAAGGGTTGCCAAGGCTACTTATACTTTAGCCGAATAAATTATCTCTTAAATGTTAGCTAATCCCAGATACCATGGGCTCGATTTACCTGTATATCCTCCAGAAACTGAAATAGTTGTTCCAAGCCAGAGAAAAAGAGCGTTTGATTGTCAGCCGCGTGCAAATGATCAAGTGTGGTTTGTTAGACCAGTTTCTTTAGATGCGCCATTTTATCCAACATTACTTGATTGTTTAAAAGATACTGATAAAGAACTTAATCGAGTTGCTGAATTATGCAATGCCGAAACCGTAGATCATGAATGGGGTTTTATTGATGAACAAAACGTCATAAAGGATAACTGGAAAACGCGGAATTCCTTAAGACTGTTACCAGAGGGTTACTTATTAGTAGCAAAAGTTGCCGTTATTGATCCGGATTTCAAACAACCTCCAAGATATGAATTGGAGTCTTTATATCAGGGATTATCAAAATATCTAGACAACCGACAGCCAAACAAACCATACTTAAATGATATATGCCTTAGACAGTTCATGTATGGTTTAAATAAAGCCAGAATCAGTCAGCAAAGACTATGGTTATTAGATATAGAACCTCTGTTCGGTTATCACCCATAAATCACGTTTCCAAAAAAATACTTATGACATGTACAAAATACGAACATGTTTAGTGGAGCGGTCTGGTGAGGAATTCTAAAAGAGTCGTTAGTTAGGCGTTTGGCAGCAGGGATATGTAAATTACAAAACAAAAATAAAAAAGGGAGAGAATAATTGTGGAGAAGGTGTGGAAGAGCATAGCACATGTGCATATACAAAAGATGTCGTACAATGTATATTTTACGACTCATTATACTTATGTAGAGATGATTTGTAGTACCTTGCTGTAGGGGAGTTTATGGCTTAAGTTCTCACATCTAGCCTAAAGTCACCTAACGCAGCACAGTTGTATTATGTTTAATACCTCCCTATGTATCGTCTTAGTGGTTTAACCTAAATCCGCCTGTATATAACTATTGTGATAAAGCCCATAGTCGTAACTTTCACGACATTTCACGACTTATCCACAAGCAATATTTGATTTTTATGTATTTATGTATTTTTATATAGATTCCCTGTTTACTACCCTATTATGCATAAATTTGACATTTTGTATTTAAATATTACTATATAGTTATTTATTAGCAAATTAAATAATTTATTTATTGAACAAATTGCGAACTAATGGGGTAGAGAGGAGTATTACTTATAGTATGCCCGTCCTGGAACTCTTACATCGATATAGTCTTTAGGTAGCTGCTGTAATTTAGTTAGTTGGTTATTAACTGCAACAAAAGCACCGCTTTGCTCATTCGCCTCCCCCTGTATATCCATTTTAATAAAATAACTTTGGCCTTCAATTTGTATATCCAACTCATTTGCTCTGGGAGCTAGGATTAGAGATTTTATTTTAATCTTTTGAGTTTGTAGCTGATCTACTACAGTGGTAATAAAGTTCAGATTACTTACCGGTAAAGTCGTATCGCCTAGTTTAATCGGTAAATTAGTTTCATCTGTAAGCGTCGGCAGTTTTAGATTGGTAAGATTGGGTATACTATTGGTCCTGATAACTGCTATAGCTCTATCATTTAAGACATAAGAGTTACCGTTGCTGTTTAGTATCATTGTTGGTTTGCTTGGTGCTAGATATATAATGGGCCGGTGTCCTAACATTGGCACTGTAATTGATACATCTGATAATTCTGGGAACTGTTGTCGAAGCTGGCGAGTAATACCAGAAATGTTAACGGTGATTTTATTGGTGTTCAGTATAGATCCTTTAAATTGTTTTTGAGCCGCTGCCCGATAAACACTAGGAGCCTGCAAAAATAAGTCACTACCCGTTGCCAGCTGGATAATCTTCGGGTTAGTATTTAAACTGAGCGCATACCCTATAGAGATAATAATCAGTCCAGCAGCAAGTATAGTTGGAATATGACGCCACCAGCTGTATTTTGGGTTCAGTCGCTTAGCATAGTCTTTATTGCGACCAGCTTCAGCTTTTGCACCTGTTGGAACTGAGTAGTAAGAATACATAGACCTAGCCGGTGGGTTGGGGGCGGATCGACCGCGAAGTTTAGATTTTCTATTAAACATTTTTATTTTGATTTAGTACCTTGGTTCTAGGTTATAACGTCTAGTAGCAGTTCGGCAAGCTCTTTAGTGGCTCTAGGCTTGGCAAACTGACCTAATTGCTTGCCAAGACGTGTTCGCAGCCCTGGATCATCTAATAAGTCTAGAATTGGTTTATAAAGTTGCTCTGGTTCACCTAATTGATCATTATCGACTATTATTGCTGCTTTTTGGTCAGCTAAATACTTAGCGTTTTTGAGCTGATGACCACCAGTTAACATCGGATTAGGTACTACAATGCAGCATTTATGCTGAGTAGCAAATTCAGCTAAAGTAGTCGCCCCTGCCCTAGTGATTATGATGTCTGCTGCACCACTATATATGTATAAATCGCTTGCTACGAAATCTTTGATAATTACGCGGCTCAGCAAATTATCACTTTTTAACAGTTCGTTGTAGCGAGTTTGAACGTTATCAAAGTTTTTGTGACCGGTAACGTGAATAATAACTAGATTGGGCTTAGTTTGTAATAGTTGCGGAGATAAATTGGTAAGCGCTTCATTTAACGGCTGGGCGCCATTACCACCTCCGGTTATAAGTAAAACCTGATTCGTCGTCTTAAGCCCAATTTGTCTTTTGTAAATAGCCTGCGCATGGCTATCAACACTTTGAAATTGGCGGCTGATTGGTACTCCGACAGTAAAAGTTTTATCGGAAGGATATCTATAGATGTCTTTTGGTAATGCTACAGCGTGCGCTGCTGCCCATTTACTAATTATTCTGTTAGCTAGACCTGGCATAGCATCCGAATCGTGAGTAATAAATGGTATGTGCCTGAGAGCCGCCGCTAGACCTACTGGTACTCCGACATAACCACCTTTTACAAAAATTACCTGCGGACTTATTTTACTTAACAGTTTATAGCTTTGATAAATACCGACCAAAGTATAGAAAAGATCTCGAACATTTTTGAGCATCGTTTTCAAATCAAAAAGTTGTTTTAAACCCTCACCATGGTAGCGTCTTAACTTACCTGCCCGAACGCTATAGACAGCTTCAATACTAGAGTGCTTTCTGGGTACATCAAGTAGCTTATCGCCTTTTTGGCCAATAAATACTAAGCGGCAATCGGGACGCTGTTTTTTAAGCTCCTCAGCCACCGCCAACAGAGGTGTAATATGACCACCTGAACCGCCACCGGTCAAAACTATTATCGGCGACTTAGCCACTTCGGGCACGGTACTCAACTGTTCGTCTAAGTCCATAACTACGGTCAGCTACCGGTTCACTTTCTTTAGCTAAACTGTAAGTAGTATACCTTGAAATCTGAAAGGCTATGCCAATAGCTGCTGTCACAAATAATACACTTGTGCCTCCGTAACTAATAAACGGTAGAGTTATACCTTTTAGGGGCAAAAGCCCTATCATAGCCCCAATATTAATAAAAGTTTGAGTACTAAGCCAGGCCAGAATGCCGGTTACTAGTAACCGACTATATTCATCTGAAGCTCTTTCCATGATACGTCTTAATCTTGCAAACAAGGCTACAAATAATCCAATTAAAACAGCCACGCCAATAAAGCCAAACTTTTCAGCAAAAATAGCAAAAATTGAATCATTGGCTGCTTCCGGTAGATAACCATAAGCTTGAGCACCTCGGCTTAAACCTTGTCCAAAAAGACCACCTGAGCCTACTGTAATTAGAGCCTGGCAAGATTGATAGCCGGTATTCAAACAATCTTGAGCCGGGTGTATAAAAGTGTTTAGCCTGGCCCGTCTATAAGAAAAAGGCAAAATCAATAAAATAGCGGCTATAGCTAGCACTCCGCCAGCAATCGCGATGCGCTTTAAAGGTAACCCAGCAATAAATCCCATGGTTATCATCATGCCCACTAGGACTGCGGTAGATCCTAAATCTTTTTGGATTATCCCAACTGTCCCCGCAACTGCTATTAGCGCTATTATTAATGGTTTAAAAGATTTACGCTTGTCATCTAGTTCATTGGCGCGAACTCTATCGCTCAAAAAACCAGCCAACCACACAAGTAAAGCTAGTTTAATTAGTTCGGCAGCTTGAAACGAAAAACCGCCAACTTGTATCCAGCGGTACGCGCCATTAACTTGCTCACCAAACAGTCGCACAGCAAGAGCTGAGATGATAGCCACCGTAATTAATGGAAGTTCTAAGCGGCGCCACCACTTGGCGGGAACATTGGCAACTGCAATAAAAGTCGCCACCCCCAAAACTACCGCTAACAGTTGTTTGTTTATATAATAATTATCACTTACATGTTTTTGAGCACTTAAAGCTGGACTAATGGCATAGACCACAATTAATCCCAGTACCAGCAAAATTGCACTAAGTATTACTAGCCAATAATCGGGGTGATGGCGCCTTTGAGTTAAACTTCCAAAACCAGAAGGTCGTCGACTTCGCTGAGCCAAACTCATAAATATTTACCCAGTAAAAATATCATTAGACCTAGCACGCCAGCTACCTGGCCAATAATCCAAAATCGCATGGTCACCTTCGTTTCAGGCCAGCCAGCTGCTTCAAAATGATGATGTAATGGAGCAATTTTAAATATTTTCTTACCATTTCTAAGTTTTTTGGACAGTATTTGTAGTAATGTTGAACCAGCTTCAAATACGAACACCAGTCCAATAATTGGTAGTAGTAAAACAGTATCTGTCAGCATGGCTACCACCCCTAGTGCTGTACCTAATGCGAATGAGCCTACATCACCCATAAAAAAACGAGCCGGAAAGATGTTAAACCAGGTATAACTGAGTAAAGATCCAACAATTGTAAGGCAAAAAACGGCAATACCATAGCGTCCTTCCAAAAAAGCAATGATGCTATAAACACTAAAGGCACTGGTGGCTAAGCCCCCAGCCAAACCATCAAGCCCATCAGTAATATTCACGGCATTAGCCGTCGACACTACTACCAGTACAAACAGCGGTATAATCAGCCAACCAATGTGTGCTGATGAAGTTAGCAGTGGTATATGAATTGTATGTACTCCCAGTTTGGAATAAAACCACCACCCCCCAATCAAGGCAATTATTGTTATTAGCAGTAACTTTAGCTTGGATGGTAGCCCGGCTACCCCTAACCCGCTCCCTCTTATATTAATCACGTCGTCAATCAGTCCGACTAAACCGGCACCAGTAAAAGCAGCCAAAGGTAACCAAGTTCCGTTGCGGCTCAAGTTTGCTAAAAGAGTTACAACCGCTACGCTAATAACAAACACAAGGCCCGCCATGGTAGGAATATGACGCTGATGTTTAGCGGCATGGAGAGAGTTAAAAACCTTGGCAGCCTCACCTGTAACAGCGTTTTGACGTGGTTTTTTCCACCACTGCTGCCGATAAGCTATGGTTGTATATAGCGGCGTAATTAGCATACTTACTAAAAATGCCATAAAACTTAATAGCAGGATTCTAATTACAGTATTTAATTCAACGGCGATATGAAGTGTTTGTGATGTCATTTTTGATTACTGTTTAAATATTATACCTTTATTGTGACTTTGGTGTTATACCAAAATTATTGATTAACATGGTAGCTATGCTGCTAAAAATCGGCGCCGCAGCCTTAGCACCGGCATATCCGTTAACTACTGGCTCATTGGCCCGGACTACAACTATATATTGAGGTGCGTTTCCGCCGACAAAACCGATGAAAGTACCAATAAACTTATCGTCATAATAACCACCACCAGGTTTAGTTATTTGAGCTGTACCTGTCTTACCTCCAATGATGTAATCATTTGTAGCCGGTAAATTGACTGAACTAGGACCGTAGTTAACTCGATTTTTATGCCAAACATATTCCATGAGATTTTGTAATGTTTTACCTACCTCTGGTTTAACTACATTTCGTTCAACTACATCCGGTTTGCTAACAGTAGTTTTGCCATCGGTATCGGTCATACTGTCAACTAAGTGCGGTTTATAAAAGGTACCTCCATTAAGTATACTAGATGCAGCTGCTGCCATCTCTAACATTGTGGCACTCATCCCCTGTCCGAACGCTGTATTTGCAAATTGTAAGTTAAGACTATAGCCTTTGTTTGGGTCTGGTAGTGTGCCAGCTTGTTCATAGCCTTGCTCAATACCAGTCAATTGCCCTAACCGGTAGTGATTGGACATATAATCATACCAGGCATTTCTAGCTTTAACATTTATTTGACCACCGCCCATTTGCATTAACATCCAAGTGGCTCCGGTATTTAGCGATAGTTGTAATATGTCTGCTAAGGTGCGGTTGCCGGGACCACCATCTTCTTCAATGTTTTTAATTGTATAGCCATCGACTGTAAAATGACTTGGATCAAAATAGCTGGTTTGAGTCGTTATTACACCTTGATCTAAGGCAGCTGAGGCCGTTAAAATTTTCATAACTGAACCTACCTCTAGCGGTGAGCTGACTGCTGCGTTATTAAACAGGCTGGGATCAGCGACTTTATAAAATTCACTAGGATTATATGTTGGCCAGTTGGCCATAGCTTTAATTGCACCGGTATTGGGATCCATAATTAATGCGCTACCAGATTTTGAGTTAGCGTTTTTAAGACCGTCCTTTAATATTTGCTGCAGTTGAGCTTGCAGTGAAATATCAATTGTTAGCTGCACAGAATGGCCGTTTCGGGGTTGAGTTATAACATTACTACTATCTCCCAGTAGGGGCACTCCCTGAGCGTCAGTAATTGCTTTTAACTGGCCCGGTATGCCCTTAAGTGTGCTATCTAGATATTGCTCCAGACCGTATCGGCCATTACCACCATCATCTACAAATCCTAGTAGTTGAGCAGCTAGATCACCCTGGGGGTAAGTACGATGCGGTTCATCCCTAGTACCAAGGCCCTTTATGTTTAAGTTATCGATTTTAGTTTTTTGGCTCTTAGATAACTTTTTAGCTAAAATAGCGTAACGCGTATCACGACGCATGGCATTTTCATAGTCTTTAGCTTTACCACCAATTGTATGCTGTAGACGCTCAGCTGCAGCTCTTGGGTCTTTTATGAACTTGGGATCGGCAAACAGCGTATAAAGTGTTTCGTTGAGCACTATTGGCAGTTTGGCACTACCAGAAAAAGCTGAAATTATTCCTCTGACTGGTGGTATTTCATACTGTTTTAACTGGCCTGCCAAAGCCTGTTTAGAATAATAATTATGTTTAATTATCTGCAGATAAAACAAACGTAGTATGAAAACAGCCATAATAAATAAAATCAGCGCATACCATAAATTAATACGCGCGCTTAAGCTTGTGAGCTTTGTAGCAGTTGGCTGTGGCTGCATAAGTAAAATCAGTTAGAAACTGTACCTGTTGGCGCAACCGATACTAATTTTTTGGCGACTTCACTGTTCTGAACACGGTTAAGAGACTGTAACCTGGCAGAAGCTACTTCTAAATCATTGTGCTCTTGTTGGAGCTGAGTTTTCTGTTGATTAAGCGAGTTAATTTTGTAGCTGTAGGCATTTGTTTTAGTGATTTGTGTCAAATACAGCAATCCTAACAGACACGCCAAGATAATCAGTATAATGCTGTTACTGATTGGTCCTAAGGCATGTTCCCTGGTTTGAAAGTTAGTAATATTTTGATTGCGCTGAGCGTAGTGCTGCCGGCTTATAGCCAGCGAACTTGAATATGTCATATATTTTTATTTTTGTTTTTAAGGTTTGTATTTAGTCTAGCTCCGCCTGTAAAACAGACGGAGCTAGTGAACTATTTAGCCCGTTCAGAGAACTCTGACGCGGACTTTATAGGCTCGGGAGCGGCTTTTTACCTGAATTGGCATGAAGCATCCCTTTCCTGCCCACCCATAATTCGCTAGGAATTAAGATGAGTATGTTTTTATTTTCGCTGCGGCTCGGAGTTTTGCACTCCTAGACCGTGGATTAGAAACTATTTCATGGCGACTGGGCTTTATAGGATGTTTGGTTAATAGTTTTAGCTTTGCGTCGTAGCTGTTGCCACTTACTTCTGCTAAAGCTTGTTTAACCATACGGTCTTCCAAACTTTGAAAACTTATTACTGCCAGATGTCCGTCCGGATTAAGTAATTTAGTCCAGATCGGTAAGGCTGCCTCTAGCTGACCCAATTCGTCGTTTACAGCGATACGCAAAGCTTGGAAGCTTCGAGTAGCCGGGTGTATCTTGTGACTAGTAAATCTGGCCGTATTGGCGATTATATTAGCTAGTACAACTGTAGTATGAATTGGACGATGTTTTACAATCTGCTGGGCAATTCTGGTAGCTTTGGGTTCTTGCCCAAAATCTCGTAATATTGCCGTTAGTTTAGATAGGCTATAGTTATTTACTATACTGTCAGCTGTTAACTCCTGACTTGTGTCCATACGCATATCTAACGGTCCTTCAGTTTGAAAAGAAAAACCACGACTCGCCTTGTTAAGGTGCGGTGACGATAGCCCCAAATCTGCCAATATTAGATCAAACTTTTGACCAGTTTTATCAAGCACCTGACTGGCACTTAAAAAATCCTGATTCAAGATTTTAGTAGAAGTTTCACTAAAATGCTGCTTCAAATAGTCAGTCGCTAGTTGATCGCGATCAACCAGTATTGCTGGTGCAAAATTGGTTTTGGCCAAGATTGCTTCGGCATGACCGCCGTATCCAGCTGTTAGGTCCAAATATGTTTGTCCTGGTTGAGGATCTAATACTTCCAATACTTCAATTAGAAGTACAGGTGTGTGATCTTTATTGTTTTTTTGGTGCATCTTTTTACTTATCTTTGTTTTTATTTTTGCAAGGTCACCTAACCAGCAGCCAACTTTTTGTTTTTAGAGAGTTTTTGTTTTTGTTTATTCTTAAGAGTTTTATGCTCTTAAGAATGATGATCTTATCCTTTAGTGTGTAAGAGAAATTTTGAACTAGTCAGAATTTCCTTCACTGGCTAAGATCAAGTTTTGAGAGACTTATGTGTGAGGTGGAGTTTTGGGAGGTGTTTTTTATGTAATGTACGAGGGTTTTGGGGTGGTGCCCTATAAATGCCACCTGTTGACTGCCGATTAGCCAACCTCGAGCCATGCTCTTGTATCAAAGCATGGGTGTTGTGGTTTCTAATCGTTAACGAATTGTTAAGGTGCCTGGTACTAACTGGATTGGCTAGGTTTCATTAACCGCCAATACTGTCCAACACCAACTGCTACTACATCGCGGATAATTCCGGCGTAATCTAGAAGGTGCTGCTCAAGGGTAATCCTTCCCTGTTTTTGGTCGAGCTCTGTTTCAACCTTGCCCATCCTAAAGCGAACATTAAGGTCGGCTATGCGCTCGTCAAGGATGCTACCTGCTAGGTTTGGCTCTACTTGCTTATCCCATACTTCCTTAGGGTATAAGTGTAAATATTCGCCAAAACCACGAGTAATAACTGCTCCGTCCGCAAATTTGGCTCTTAGCTCGGACGGTATAGTTAACCGACGCTTGCTATCCAACTTGCGTTCAAAGTAGTCTACGGCGGCCATCCTTCTCCCTTATTTACAGTGGATTTTTGTTTTGTGCGTTGTGGATAAGCTAATTTTGGCTTACCTACGATTACCCACTCACATGAATATACAACCCACGTTCACCCACAAGCAAGCTTTTTAAATAAAAATGTCCTCAGTTACATGAGGACTTTTCCACAGGTTTTACAGATAACTACCTAAAACCACAAGATATAGTGTATAAATCAATCAAGCGGGCGCTAGAGCTTATTTGGTCCTATCAATTTGCAAGTCTTCTTGTTGCACCATATGTTGAAAGACATGTTCTGGCATAGCACTTACTTGACCAACTAGTACATCGCCCTTACCTATTTGGGCTGCTGCATGGTTTGTACTATCAACAGTTACAGATAAAAGTGGTTTATTGTCTGCTAGATTTGGGAAACTTTTGTCTGAGTAATCATACACATCTATCATGCGTCGTTTACTAGTATTTAGATTATGTAAAGCGTCGTAATTAACCCAGTATGTTCGTTCTGTTTCGGTAGCTCCGCCGTCAGAACTACCTTTATCAGCGGATGTAAATGCTAACCAAAGTCGGTTACTATCATCAGTGTACGTACGCGGACGATCAATTCGCCAAACTTCCCCTTGTTTTACGTGAGTCGAAACTTCATCTCCCTCTGTTGGAGTATTTCGTATAGCGGTTCCTGCTCGCAATACTACCACGGAATTCCAAGCCGAAATTGATTCTTGTTCACCACTATTTATAGCTTCTAATGCCTGTTGTTCGGTCTTCAAATGAGCCTTATGGGCGTTACTATCTTGACGATTTAAAGCCACACCTATACCTACTCCTACTCCAGTAATTGCAAGTAAAGCTACTGCTCTTTCTCCGACTTTTTGAATGCGTTGTTCACTAGCAATCTTACTAGCTCGTCGAATAAGATGTACCTCGCCATCGGATTGTGGTCGTGTTTTAGAATTTATATTAACTGTTTTGTTTGTCATTACGATTTACACTATAGCAAAACATATGCGTTTTGTCAATATTATGTAGGTTTGTTTATTTCTGCTGTCTTTTAATAAATTCACCGTACCAGTAAGCGCTAGGGCGGACTTGCCTTTTCATATCATTTCTTCTGTCAACCGCAACTAATCCAAATTTTGGCCACCAGCCGTATGCCCATTCAAAATTATCAAGTAAGCTCCAGTGAAAATAACCAGCTACGTCGACACCTTCACTAATAGCTCGTTCCATAGCGATGATGGATTCCTCCAGCCACCATTGTCGGTATTGGTCTTCACCATCAGCTACACCATTTTCAGTAATAAATATTGGTTTATGATAATGAGCCCAAGTCCTAACCAGAAGTGGATAGAGTCCTTCAGGTTCCATATACCAACCAAGGTCATTTTGGGGAACTTTAGGGTTTTCGCGGTGAAAGTTTTTGTAATAGTCGGTAAAGTAATAATTAAAGCCAACGAAATCCTGATAATTACGAATTCGCCGTAAAAACCACCAATTCCATAAATAGCGCATAATCTTGGTAACAGTTTCATCAACTATATTGTGCGGTCGTTTGGCTTGAATGTTGGCTAACTGGGCTGCGACTCCAATTTGCAGATGTGGATTTAGTCTTTTTAATATTTTGTAACTTTTTTTATGTGCTGTTGCTAAATTCCAATATACCCAAATAGCTTTTAGGTAATTGTGTTGCTGTGGCGGCCAGGCACGATTAATATAGCTGAAACTGGTATATACATTGGGTTCATTCAGGGTGATAGCATAGCGCAGTTCTGAACCATATTCTTCGGCTAACTTCTCAACAAAATTATAAAAATGCTTTAGATTAGATCGCTTGGCAAAACCGCCTAGCTCTTCAAACCAGATTGGTACAGTCCAGTGCCAAATATTCATAAATGGCTCAATACCTCTTTTTTTTAATTCGGTAATGTATTGGCGATAATGTTCTAAAGCTTGCTCGTCCCATATTCCTTTTTCTGGTTCTAGCCGCGCCCACTCAATACCAAATCTAAATGCATTCATATTCAATCGTTTAGCAATATCAAAGTCCAGTTTGTAGCGATTATAGTGATCAACGCCCTTACCGCTAACATAATTATCCGGTCGCTCAGCTTGTTTTTTAATACTTTTCCAAACTGGCAGATGACCTAGTAGTTGCTCAGCTCCTTTGGAAAGTTCACTAGCGTGAGCTAATTCCCAGACTGACCATTGATTAACAGTGCCTCCCTCTACTTGGTGAGACGCCGTACTAGCTCCCCAGAAAAAATCCTTAGAGAAAAGCCTCTTTTTATCCATTAGAAGTCATTATACAATGATTTTTCTACGATGCGTTCTGAACTGCCCTTGGTTCAAAAAGTCTTACTTCATATAAATCAACGTCGGCAAGTCTTATAATCCATATACCCGATTTTTGATCTAGAATATCTTCATCTGCTTCGACGTGGGCATTAAGTCTTACGACTTCTTCGATACGGTCAATTGATATAGGACTATCTGATAATATGAACTCTCGACTATTCATACAAAATCCTTTTTTAAATTAATGCTTCTCTATTATATAGCCTAGCGATATTCGGGATTCGTAAAGTCAAAACGTGAACCAGCATCCCATTTGCTGCGTTGATTTCCGTATGCCGGTATACCACCATTGTCCTTAAGCAATTTAGCCAAATGCATGAGGTTCCATGTCATAAATGTAGTGTTACGATTGGTAAAATCGTTATTAACACCTACAACAGTACCATTGTCTAGTTTATCGCCGTAACTAGGACCGGGGCCAGCTTCGCCTATCCAACCAGCATCAGCTTGAGGTGGAATTACACAACCCAAGTGCTGTAAGCTATAAAGCACATTCATGGCACAATGTTTAATTCCGTCTTCATTGCCAGTTATCAAGCAACCGCCAACTTTTCCGTAATATGCATACTGTCCCTGGTCATTAAGTTCTGACGAATCCCCATATAACCGCTCAATTACCTTCTTGGTAATCGAGCTGTTATCACCTAACCATATTGGGCCTGTTAAGACTAAAATATCTGCAGCTTTAACCTGTTCGTAAATGCTTGGCCATTCATCTGTTTTCCAACCGTGCTCGCGCATATCTGGATAAACACCAGTGGCAATATCGCGATCAATTGCTCTGATAACTTGAACATTAACACCGTGTTTTTGCATAATCTTGGTGCTTATTTCGACAAGTTTATCGGTGTGGCTGACTTCTGGAGATTTTTTTAATGTGCAATTAAAATAAATGGCTTTTAAGTCACTGAAGTCCCATTTATTAGTTTGTTGATCTGCCATTACTCACCTCCTTTAATGTCCTCTTATTACATGTTCACCGCGAGATAAATTATTCAATGCCTGGATGTCATAGTCTTTTAATTTAATGTCCAATGCTTCAAAGTTTTGTAACATTCGCTGAGCATCTGTTGACTTTGGAATTGGTACTGTACCGTGATGTATACACCAGGCTAACATAACTTGAGCTGAAGTAATGCCTTCTTTTTGAGCAATATCCAATATTATTCGATTATCGGCATGACGGCCATGTGCCAATGGGCTATAGGCTTCAACTACAACGTTATGTCTTTTGCACCAATCTACAACCGGCTTATGTTCATTATAAATAAATGGGTGGAATTCAATTTGATTAACCGCCGGTGAGACATTGGCATATCTCTTAAGTTCATCCAAATGCTCAACTTTGTAATTAGATACACCAATAGCCTTAGTCTTACCTCTAGTGTAAATTTCTTCTAAAGCTTTCCATGACGCTCGGCGACGTTCAGCGTCATGACCCGGCCAATGTATTAGATATAAATCAATATAATCTAAGCGCAGACGATTTAGGGATTCATCTATGGCCTTTAGACCATTCTCATAACCCTGATCACTATTCCATAATTTTGTAGTTAGGAATATATACTTACGCGGAATATTACTGCTTCGTATAGCTGCACCTACACCCACTTCGTTGCCATAAATTTTTGCAGTATCAATTAATCGATAACCAATTTCTAGAGCCTGAGCAACTCTTTTTCGGGAATGAAATAATATTTGCCAAGTTCCAAAACCAATGGCCGGCATCTTGGATCCTGTATTTAATTTAACTGTTTTCAAAAACCCTCCATACCCTAATATTTTACGCTAACCAGAATTTTATTTTCGTTTTTGTGATCGATATTCCAGTTCACCTCTTAGTTTATCGATACGAACCAAGTATTTATCGAACACATTCAATAGCTGCGAGTATTGCCAGTTGGGTGTCATAATGTGTAATAATTTGTTTTGCTGAACTAGATATTCTAGCAGACCATGAAAATCGCCATCGCCACTGACAATAACAGCCTTGCCATAATTTGGTATTTCTTTCATGCTCCAAAGTACTAAATCGGCATCAATATTGCCTTTAATAATTTTTTTGTCGGCAGAATTTTCAACATCCGAATCAGAATTTTTATTAGAAGTCTTATTTAAATCTTGCGTTGGTTTAAGCACAATTAAATAGCCGGCCTCATGAAGTTGTTTATACATATCTTCAAATTCCGGCATGTAACCAATGAACATATAAGCTTTGGTTACATGATACTTATCAAGTAAATACTTTCTGAATTTTCGCCAGTCCATCTTCCAGCCGACTTTTTGAGTGCCTAAATTTAGATTCTGACTATCTATAAAAGCGTAATTGGGTTTCTGACCTTTTTTGGACTTTGGGTTTCTGAACATAAATATTAACTAAAACCTAGCCCATGCTAGTAGAAACAGACAAGATATTACCGTCGGGGTCTTTAAACCAAATCGCTTTTAGGTCGCCCATTTTATGGATATCACCATCTAGACTAACACCCGGTAAATCGTAATGCTCTAAAGTAACTCCTTTACTTTTGAGGTCACTTGCTATTGATTCTACCTCATCTGTAATCCAACCAGCTGTAGTAGCTTTATTGGTACCTGCTAATTCTGTTTTATAAACAAAAACTTTAGTGTTGCCGCTAGCAAACACTATACCGTTTGGGGTTTCTTTCTCGGCTTTTAGTCCTAGTGTCTCGCCATAAAATTTTTTAGCTTGTTCCAGATCTTTAACTGGAATAGTTGCTGCTGAGTCTGCTCCGCCTAACATAGTCTTCTCCTTGTGGGTAATAATAAAATATAGAGTTTTGGTTTACACCTTTAGTATACGCCTGTATGGCTCTAAGTTGGCGATTTATCTTTGTTTTGGCGTTTTTTTCTTAATCGGTTATCGATAGTAATAACAACCGATGAGATTAAAACCAGACCTTCGAGTGTTAAAATTATCAACAATATTGGTGGCATACATCTGATGATAACATCTATCGCCAAGTTAGTATCTAAATACTAATGTTTAACTTAGATCTTAGCGTAATTAGAGTTTTATTAATTTTGAAATATCTTTAATTTTGGTTCGCTTTTGTTTAGTAGTATCACGGTCACGGATAGTAACTGTGTCATCTTCTAATGTATCGAAATCGATAGTAACTGTATAAGGTGTTCCTATTTCGTCCTGTCGACGATAACGTTTCCCGATATTTCCATTATCATCCCACATAACATTCCCAAATTCATTTTTAAGTTTGTCATAAACACCTCTAGCCTTTTTGGTTAACTCTTGTTTATTTTTAAGTAGTGGGAAAACAGCAACTTTGACAGGGGCTATTGCCGGATTAAGTTTGAGTACTAGCCTTTTCTCTCCGTTAATTTCTTCTTCATGAAAAGCATCGCTTAACACTGCTAACAACATACGGCCCACACCAACTGAAGATTCAATAACATATGGTATGAATTTTTCAGCGATTTCCTCATCAAAATAATGTAAGTCTTTACCGCTGGCTTTAATATGGTTACCCAAATCAAAGTCTGTTCGATTATGCGTACCCCAAAGCTCTTTAAATCCATGAGGAAATTTAAAGTAAATATCGTGGGCGGTTTTGGCATAGTGAGCCCGTTCGTCTTTATTATGTTCGTGCCATTGTAAATGATCTTTAGAAATACCTACTTTTTTAATCAAAAAATCCCAAGCAAAGTTTCGCCAGCGTTCATACTCTTTGTTTTGGTCTTTAGGCTGAATAAAATATTGCATCTCCATTTGCTCTAACTCTCGAGTACGGAAGATAAAATCACGGGGGCTGATTTCATTACGGAAAACCTTACCTATTTGAGCAATACCAAATGGCAGTTTGGCCCGCATTGTTTCTCGTACATTGGCAAAGTTGGTAAACATTGGTCCAGCAGTTTCAGGGCGCAAATATGCCATAGTTGAATCATCCTCAACCGGTCCAACCCAAGTTTTCATCATCATATTATAAAATCGTGGCTGCATAAGTGTTTTTTTGCCACAAACCGGACAGACTTTGTTTTTGAGCAGTTTGGCAAGTTCTTTTAAGTCATTAGTATCTTTGCCAGCTAAATGATCAGCTCGATGGCGAGCACCGCAGTTCTTGCAATCAACTAGAGGATCAGTAAAACCTGCTACATGGCCACTAGCATCCCAAAGTTTGGGATTCTGAATAATGGCACTGTCCAATCCAAAAATATTGTCATGATCGCGAACCATTGCCTGCCACCATAACTGTTTTAAGTTATTAACTAGTTCGACACCTAAAGAACCATAATCATAAAAGCCAGCTAGTCCACCATAAATTTCACTAGATTGGAATACAAAACCTCGGCGCTTGGCTAAGCTGACAATATCATCTAATTTAACGTCGCTCATAATTATTTGAGATTATATCTGATTTAGACAGTTTGTTCTATTGCGGACTAATCTCAACTTCTGATTCGGGACGCTCTTCAACAATTGCCTGTCTTCGATATTTTACACATTCCCTAAACCATTTAAGCGCAGATAAAACAAAAGTAACAGTCTCATGAGGCCCACTAAATGAATTGATCCGTTCTCGCCAAGATGGGTTAGCTGATTGTCTGGCAATTACTTCACCATTAGTCTCTAAGTATTCTACTAAGGCATTTGATTCTGAAGGTTCTATCAGCGTTTTAATATTGCCACTAGTGTCTTCTAGTTTAACTGGCGACACAAAACCATTATATTCCAACTCGCCAACTACTAACCTAAGCGCAGACCAATTAAGTGTTGGTTGTTCATGCGCAACCAGAACGTACTCAGTATCTCCTTTAACTGCCATTGTCTTAATTATACTCTAGCTTAAAGTCTAACAAATTGACTAAGCATAGACCTGGTTAGCTCTAAACATTTTGCTAAAACCACTCCAAGATCATTAACTTGATTAAGTGATTCAGGTGAATCCAAACTAATTGCCAAACGTAATAACTTAATATGATTGGAGACAAAAGAACCTTGAGGTGCAGTTGAAAACGCCATTTTATCGATATTAAATTTATACTTTTTATCTAGTTCTAAGCGGTTACCTGCAGTGTCAGTTTTTAAATTAGGTGTGTGTCCGGCAAGTTTAAGTAGTTGTGCATATAGCCAAAGCTCAATAGCTTGTTGGTTTAAATCCAGCTTGTTTAGACCGCTTAATGTTCTGGCAACTAATTCAAAATAGTCTTGGTCAGTATTATCTTCGGTTACCCGATTAATAATCTTAAGAACTTGGTAACCAAATAGCGTCCGATTAATATCTTCGACAATTCGTCCAAAATGCTTTTGCAAGCGCGTAGATACTAATGTAGAAATGTCACCTTTACCTTGAATGTAGCTAATATGGCTAATACTAAATAGCTCAATTCCACCAGCAAGCTTACTTTTAATTTTGCGCACACCTTTAGCAATTAGACGAATTTTACCATTATCTGGCGTAAGTACTGTTATGATTCGGTCAGCTTCACCAAAATTAGTACGGCTTAAAATAATACCTTCGGTAACAATGTGTCTCATTTAGCCGTAGCTAATGTTTCATCAATTGAACGGCTTAAATCAGCCAGTTTAGTTTGTGGTTTATAAAGATAGTTTGCAATTTTAAGCTTATTCCAAAGCATTTGACTTATGCCCTTGACACTTGATGGTACAAAACTGTGTATTATTACGGGGAGCTCCTGCCAATCCTGATAGCTGCGTAATTCGTACAAAAATTCAATACCATTATGAACCGGTAGCTGAAGTTCTAATACAACTACGTCTGGCCGAATTTTATCAGCGTCCCAAATAGCTTGTTCGGCAGTTCGGCAAACTCTCACTGAGTGCTTATTATCTTTTAGCGAATTGGCTACAATTTGAGCAGTCTGAATATCTGGTTCAACTAACAAAACTTTGGCCATGCTTAAATGAATTCCAATTGGCGACTAGGGGCGAAAGTAGCCGCTAGGCCACATAACCTTTGGTGACGAGCTACACGCAAATGAGCAGACATACTATTAAATAATGAATCGGCAACGAATAGACCGGCACCACTAGAATTGCTAATTTGATTTAGAGGTTGACGAGCTCGACCGTAAAGTGATCTACCGCGCTGATAAACATTAGCTCCTAACCCTTCAATATCTGCAAATATACCAGCAGCAATACCACCATGGCTGCGATGAGCACCCAATTTAAGTACTGGGCGCTTAATATTATCTAGGCCGGCCTGAGCTTCAATAAAAACATATCCTAAGCTAGTAAGCGCGGCCTGTAAACCAATAGAATGAGCCATAATCGGTTCGTATTTACCTGCTAAATGTAGTTCTAATTCACAATTATTTTGACTAGCAAAATTACCAAGTTCATGTGCCACACTTGCCAATACAGAAGATATAGAAATCGGTTCTAGCTGCAAATATTGACTGTTGTGAGCCAGGCTAACACATAATAAATAATTATCTAGCAGTTTTATGGCACTACTAGCAGTTGACTCTATCTGACTGAGGCTAGCCATAAGATCATTTTCTAATTGTTGAGCCAGTTCTGCTCGATGGGCAATTTGCATAAGTGGCATCTTAATTTGTTCGGCTACCACATTTAATAACCGCTCACTCGGCTCAATAGAAAATTTACTATGCCGACTAGCTGTCCTGCTCACAAGCGATACCCTCTTTTATATACTTAAAGTATACACCATTTTAAAGAGGTAGGAGTTCGGCGAATTTATTATGGGGAGAACCTCAAATTGGGTAATATATTGTTATTAAAGTCGGGTTCAAATTGAGATGCCTCGGTTGAAACTAATAACGTTTTATCACGTAAAGGGAATAAAACTATGCTGCCCTGTTTATTAGATGCTATAGCTCCGTCAATACGTGAACCTAAAATCGAAGGTACTAAAGGTGCGCGATAAGCTGTAACCTTGACCTTTCCGGTTTTAACTAGACTATCAAACTGTGCTAGTTGGCGGTCATAAGCACCATCAATAACTTGCAACCTCAAGGCAAAAGCAGTAGTTAACTGCGCACTTGGAACGAAGTTGGGTTGAAAATAACCGTCTAAAACGCGACTACCAGACCCACCCTCAACAACATAAGCGCCCCATGTCTTAGGGTATTTGATAGTTACACTACCATAAGTGTCCGGTCCGGCATAAACCTTTAGCGGTTGCTTTTCTTGCTCTGCAAACAAATTGTCTTTTTCGGTTGAATTTTTATCAACAGCCACTTTTACAGCTGCCGTAATTTTCTGATCAACATTGTTTTTATAATCTTGGCGGCTGGCAAAAGCCCAAAAACCGAAAGTTAGACTACTTATAAGAAATACCGTAAGCAAAATTAAGCTGATTAGCATTATTGTATAGCTACCTCGCTCAGCACTTCGATTCATAGTGCTTATGGTACGGTAGTTAGTTACAATTTTCAATTAGACGAATATCTTATTTATCAAATTTATGTTTAATTTTAGTTACCTTATTCTTAGCTTCTTTAAGATAATTTTGTAGTTGCTCTACTATGTACATTCCTCGTTCGTAGAGATTGATAGCTTTGTCAATATCCATAGATTCGCTTTGTAGTTCTTCTAAGATCTGTTCCAATTCAGCGTTTAGCTTTTGAAAGTCAAATGATGGAGCTGTTGACATAGGTTTATTGTAATATAACTTTTTCGATTTTGGTTTTAACTTCAGCATCAATCAGCTGAATATTAACCAGATCGTTAGTTTTTAATGTTTTACCTGATTTAATAACCTTTTGGTTTTTTCTAATGATGGCGTAGCCACGCTTCAGAGTAGACTTAGGACTAAGTGCAGATAATAGATCTTTTTTATTACTTAAAAATAGCTTTTGCTGTAATAAATGTTGAGTAATTATTTGGTTCAGATGTAAAGTATGTTGTTTAAGTTTGGTTTGATCATTGATTACTCGGTTTGAAAGAAATTGACCTAAACTTAGCTCTATATCTTGTAATCGAGAGATTTCAGAATGCTTATCTGGTACTAGCAATTGAGCAGCATTGCTAGGGGTTGAAGCTCGAAGGTCAGCAGCCATTTCGGCTAAGCTAATGTCTACTTCGTGGCCAATAGCTACAAGCGTCGGAATCCGACTGGTAGCAACTGCGATTGTTACAGCCTCCGTGTTAAAGGCTGCTAAATCTTCACTACTACCGCCTCCTCGAGTAACTACCAGAACTTCAGGCATAGTAACCTGTTCGTTAAAATATGCTATGGCACGCAGTATCTGCTCGGGAGCAGCTTCACCTTGGACTTGAACATCGGCTAACATAACTGTCACTCCACCCCAGCGTTCATCTAAAATTTTAATAAAATCATGATACGCAGCTGATCCGTCAGACGTAATCAACCCTATGCGCAATGGAGGATAAGCTAATGTTCGTTTACGCTCTAAATTAAAAAGTCCTTCTGCTCTCAACTTGGATTCCACTAGAGCGACAGCACGACGCAATGAACCTTCACCAACTGGCTGCATTGAAATAACATTAACACTAAAACCAAACTGTGGATGTAATCTAGGTTGTCCTCGAACTTGCAGAACTAAACCGTCTTCCAAAGGACCTGGTAAATTATAGACCGAACCAAAAAATTTAAGACTAGCTATTTCATCTTTAAGGTCAAAATAGACCCATCGATTTTTACTAACTCTATAGTTAGACAACTCTCCAACAATAGTTACACTGGAATATGCAGTTTCAAGTGTTTGGTTGAATACAGCCACAAATTCACTGACTGAAAAAAGCAGCTCATTATTCATAGAGTTACAGGTTGCTGGTCGTTCTTGTGCAAATTCCTGTAGTAGAAATAATATCCAGGCGGCAATTGGATAAGCATATTCAAAACTCTATACATAACTGTTACAGGAATACTTAGGCCTGGAGATACGCCAGCGGCTGCCAAAACGGCAGTCATGAGAGCCTCATAAATACCTACCCCGCCTGGTAATACCGAGACAATACCAGAAAAATTAGCAACTGCATAAGCTAAGATTACAGCTCCTGGATTAACATAGTGCCCAAATGCTACATAAACTGTATAAATACTCAATATCTCGGTCATATTGCATATAAAAGAATAAAATAATGGTCTGATAAGCTTACCCGGTTCTGATTTTAATTTCATGTAATGTTCGTGTAGGTCATTGAAGGTAACCCTAGCTTTTTCAATATTAATTGTTTCTGGAGAACTATGTTTAAAGACATGGATTATTTTATTAACAATCTTAGTGATATATGTAAAAAAGCTGTTTATACGCTGCTGGCTGCCAATTACAAAACCCAGTCCCAAAGTACCCACCAACAACAAAGTAAATAGTGAACCAGCTATCAGTAAAGTAAAACCATTAACATTTCCACCAATGGCTAATAGAATTAAGGCAAATCCAATTAATATTTGAAATGATATAAACAAAAAGATGAACTTGGCAATTTGAACCACTGTAGATTTAGTGGCTGGCACATCGGCTTCACGCATCCGAAGAGCAAAATATGATATTCCAGATACCCCACCGCTTGGAAACACATTATTAACAAAGTTAAGTTCAAGTGTTAAGCGAAGTAGTGGGCGAAAGCGAATTCTTTCACCTAAAATTCTAAATAGATTCTGATATAAATTAGCGTAAGCATAGTAATTAAGAGATTCCCAAACTATCATTGCTGGTAATGCCCAAGTATTGACTTTACCAAGATTAGAAATTGTAGCACCTATTTGTCGTCTAACAGCGTAAACTAATATAAATAGCGCCCCGAGCGTAATAAAAGTTAGGATTAACTTCCAGCGTTGCTGGCGTTGACTCATGCTGCCAATTATACAAGATTAGAACCCGTAAACTGCTTATTATATAATCCAACCTTCAAATTTATTGAACTTGAAGTAGATATCTGTCATCTGTCATCTGTATACTGTTTGATAGATGTTTGCTTCACTTTGTATTTTGGGACGTCAGCCGGCAATCGGACTAGCTGAGCTTGAGAGTTTGTACGGTGCCGAGTCTGTTCAACCTATTGGTAACCTAGCTGCCTTATTGGATAAACCGACAAGTAAAGTTAGCTTTGCTTTTTTAGGTGGTACTGTTAAGTTTTGTAAAGTATTGACTGAACTTGAAACTATAAAATGGCCAACTATTCAAAAATTTTTAATTAAAGCGGTGCCCGAACACGCTAGCATGTTACCAGTTGGTAAAATGCGTATAGGTTTGAGTGTTTACGGATTAAATGTTACAGCTCGTCAG
Source organism: Saccharimonadales bacterium (SeqCode) (assembly GCA_038231155.1). Lineage (GTDB taxonomy): Bacteria > Patescibacteriota > Saccharimonadia > Saccharimonadales > JANWIN01 > JBBRLY01. Next base: position 73,560 of record JBBRLY010000014.1, on the reverse strand, counting down.
GTTACTGGAACTGGTCTGCAAATTAAAAAAGAACTTAAAAATAGCGGTCGCAGTGTTAGAGTTGTTCCAAATAATGATCTATCACTAAATAGTGCTCAAGTTTTATATAATCAGCTAACTGCACAGTTAGGATGGGAGCTAGTACTAGTTAAGCATGCTAACAAAACAATTGTCGCTCAAACCATAGCTGTACAAGATATTGATTCTTATTCAAAGCGCGACAGAGAGCGACCGAAACGCGATGCCCGAGTCGGTATGTTACCGCCCAAACTAGCGCAAATTATTATAAATATGGCTACTTCTGAAGCTTTGAATCCCGATTGTGAGCCGTCAAATCCTGTCAACCAAACTATTCTAGACCCTTTTTGTGGTACGGGAGTCATTTTGCAGGAAGCTGCCCTTATGGGCTATCAAGCCATCGGTACAGATATTGAACAAAGAATGATTAACTATGCCAAGGAAAATGTTAAATGGCTAAAAGAATATAACCCAGCTGCCGCTCAGAGTGTAAGTGTTGAGGTAGGTGATGCAACGACAATGGTCTGGACAGATTTAAAATATTCTTATGATTATGTCGCCGCTGAGACATATTTAGGAAGACCGTTTACTACACCGCCCACATCAGAAATTCTTAATCAAACTAGTAATGAGGTTAACACGATTGTAAGAAAATTTTTGCAAAACTTTGCCAGCCAAACCAAATCTGGTTTTCGATTGTGTTTGGCCCTACCGGCTTGGAAGACTTCAGCAGGATTTAAGCACCTCTCATCTCTTGAAAATCTTAAGAAGTTAGGCTATAATCGGGTAAGTTTTGTTCATGCCGATGATAAAGATTTAATTTATTACCGGGAAGGCCAATTCGTCGGTCGTGAACTAGTAACACTAATAAGGATCTAGAATGTCACACGTTAAAGCTGGTGGTGCCGCTAAAAATGTTCATGATAGCCCTGGGCAACGCTTGGGTGTTAAATTATTTGGTGGTCAAAACGTTAAAACCGGTCAGGTTATTGTGCGTCAAGTAGGCATGACAAAACGTTCAGGTAATGGAACATTTGTTAGCCGCAACTTTACTATCCATGCCGCTAAAGATGGCGTCGTTAAATTTAACCAACGTAAAGTTAGATTGTTTAGTGGCAAGAGTGTTAGCCGAACTGAAGTCTCAGTCGAGTAAATTATAATTGATTTATATTTGAAATTAGACAGAAATAACTAATAATTGTTTTTGTAAATTTATCAAACTTTTTATTTAAATAAACGTTTACGAATGCTTTTTTTAGCCGGTTCTGTTTCAAGTTCGTAGGGTTGTGCAACACCCTTAGCACGATGGAATTCAGCTGCGCTTTTGTATGGTTCACCATGTATACGAGTTTGTTTCATACCATCAGAAGTAACTTCATAAATAGCGACCGCACCATTACCTAACGCTACTTCCCCAGTACGACGAGGACCAGCTAGAAGCGTCGGTTGGCTTGATTCACCGCTACTTTGAGCAGTATCAGGTGTTCCCATATCTACACCTTCATATGTGAATTCGGGATGAAATTGGGTAACTTCTGATTGTATTGGATTTGGATTTTTTTCTACCATAATAATATTCTATCATAAGCTTTATAAAATGTCAATTATCTTTTTAGAAAAATAAAAACACCGCTTTGATTAAAAACGATGTTTTTAAGTATACGTTTGGTATTAGCTAGTCGGTGCTTGTGGTGGTGGGACTGAACTATCACCACCCATACCGCCACCTGCTCCATCACCACCTGCTCCGCCATCTCCACTAAGTGGATCTGGTGTTGGATTTGCGGGAGGAACTGGAGACTCCGTTGGGGGTGTTGGCATTGTTGGAGGTGGTGAACCACCTAAACCGCCGCCTGCTCCGCCATCTCCAACTGGATCTGGTGTTGGATTTGCGGGAGGAACTGGATTATTGTCTGGAGGCATATACTTACTCCTTATTTATCTTGATATAACACAGCTACAGTATCATGGGTCCGATATTTTGTCACGTAAGTTGTAAATTTTATACACCAAGTAAATGTTTTATGTGCTCAACTACATCAGCTATTACTACTTGAGATTTAACTAAATAATCATCTACTCCTAAGGCTTTGGCTCTAGCAACGTCGCCTTCCTGGCTTAAGGCAGTCAGCATTATTATTTTGACTGTACCGACTTCAGGAGTATTTCGTAGTATATCAAGCACATCAAAACCGCTAACTTTAGGCATCATAACGTCTAGTAATATTAAGTCCGGTCGATATTGTAAGGTTGCCGCCAGAGCATCTTCACCATTTGGTACTCGTTTAACATCAAACCCCTCGGCCTGCAATCGAGTTAGATAAACCGCAGCAAGAGCATCATCATCTTCTACAAATAATATTCTCATTACTCGCTCAGCCGGTTTAGCCGGAACTGTCAACGAAGGCTCTACCATAAGAATTATCCTAACATCCCTTAGCTAGGGCGACAATAGAAGCACTATTTTATTAAGCTGGCAATAAATCCTAGAAACATAGGGTGTGGCCGCTGAGGACGGGACCGAAATTCTGGGTGAAATTGGCTGGCTATAAAAAATGGGTGATCAATGGCTTCAATGATTTCGACCAATGATTTATCTGGAGATGTACCTACAGCTTTAAGGCCCCAATTTTCATATTGATCCCTATAAAAATTATTGCATTCACCTCGATGGCGATGACGCTCGACAATATTAGTAGATTTGTATAATTTAGCAGTCAAACTGCCTTTTTCTATTTCACAAGGATAATCGCCCAAACGCATAGTACCGCCAGTATTAGCCATACCTACTTGGTCAACCATGGTATCAATTACTTTATTTTGACTACTTGGGTCAAGCTCAAAACTGGTAGCGTTTTTGAGTCCGGCGTTTCGGGCTGCCGCTATGACACCCATCTGTAATCCCAAGCAAAGACCTAAATATGGTAATTTGTGTTTTAGTGAGTACTGTGCAGCTTTAATTTTGCCTTCTAGTCCGCGGATTCCGAAACCACCTGGTACCACAATTCCGTCAACGGCTTTAAAAGTTTTTTCGATTTTTCTATCTTTTTTTAGTTTTTCGGCATCAATCCAGCGTATTTTTAAGTCAATATCATTCCACCATGCTGCCGCGTTTAATGCCTCAAAAACACAAAGATAAGTATCGGTATTATCCATATATTTGGCCACCACACCCACAGTAACGCTGCGTTTGTGCTTTGTTGTAGCTCGTTTAACTACAGCCCGCCAATCTTTAAGGTCAGGTTTTTTGGCTTTAACGTTCAATCGTTTGCAAATAACATCAGCGATGTTAGTATCTTCCAAAGTAAGTGGTACTTCATAAATGCTGGATGCATTAGGCAGTAAAGCGATAGAGTCTTCGGATACTCCAGAAAATAGACTGAGCTTTCGTTTAACATTACCGTTGGCTGTTTTTTCACTTCTAGCCACTAGAATATCTGGACTTATGCCAAGACCTCGCAGTTCTCTTACAGAATTCTGAGCAGGCTTAGTTTTAAACTCGTGGCTAGCGCCTAAAAACGGCACGTATACAACGTGAACATACAAGCAGTTTTCTCGTCCTACAGCTATTCCGAGCTCTCTAATAGCCTCAATAAAACTAAGTGATTCATAGTCTCCTACAGTTCCTCCAATTTCCACAATATGTACATCAAAACCTTCACCAGCGTCGATGATATAACGTTGTATGGCGGCCGTTAGATGAGGAATAATTTGTACATCATCACCTTCATATTTACCAGCTCTTTCATCTTGAATTACCTGGAGAAGTACCTTACCAGACATCAGCGAACTGCTGCTGTTAAGTTCTTTATCCAAAAAACGTTCATAATGACCGAGGTCAAGATCAGTCTCAGCACCATCTTTGGTTACAAAACATTCGCCGTGTTCCCGTGGGTTCAATAGACCAGCATCTACATTTAAGTAAGGATCGCATTTTTGAATATTCACTTTAAGACGGCGAGCATTAAGTAGGTTGCCAATTGAGGCGGCAGTAATACCCTTTCCCAAACCGGAAAGAACACCGCCGGTAACAAATATATATTTCGTCGGTTTCTTGGCCACCGCATAAACTCCTACTTAAAACCACTAGGATTTATCGTTCTAATGCTACCCTATCATTTTGTTTATGACAAGATGTAATACGAAGTTAACAATTAAAATTTTTTCATAAGATGTATGAAGCGATGGATAGGTCTAGTATTTTACCGGACCGAATATATTAAATAGGCGTGACGTAGCAAACATTAGATTTTGAAATAGTTGCATACGAGTCGCCTGGCGAGCCTCAGCTAATTGCTTGATGTCAGCTTCATATTGAAGCCAATCGGCTCTTAATTTAACTTCTAAAGGAGCTCTTGGATTTTGACGACTAAGTTCATCAAAGGCCCTTAAACTTGGAAAAGGCGAACCTCCTTGAGCTAATGTCTCAACAATAATTTTAAACTCCTGACCGCCACTTTCCATAGCTACTTCGTTTACGGCTTGAAATAAAAATACTCCATAAGCTCCTGGGTTCCGAGTACTTGGCTGAATATTTAATGGTTGAGGTCCGAATTGTTCCATTTATTAATATTGTTATAGACTATTTCATCTAAAATGTACAACTGAAATTCGAAGTCTATTTATTTAGAAATGCTGTAGCAGCGTCTAACTGTGGATCTTTACCGGCTTTGATATCGTTATCTGTATTTTTAACTAGCTGATCGGGTGTAATCCCGGCTTTATCAATATTTTTGCCACTGGGCGTGTACCAGCGAGCAGTAGTAACTTTTAATATTGCACCGTCCTCTAAATTGATAATGCTTTGTACAACTCCTTTGCCGTAGCTTTTTACCCCAATAAGAGTTGCTACTTTATTGTCGTGTAAGGCTCCAGCGGTAATTTCGCTGGCACTGGCACTGCTTTCATCTATTAGCACCACTGTCGGTATTCCAGAGAGTATCGGATCACCTTGAGCATAATAAGTGTCTGTAATAATTCCTTGGCGTCTTGTTGTTAGTACGGTTTTACCAGGTTGTAACCACAAGCTTGATACATCCACAGCGGCATTTAAGGCACCTCCAGGATTACCGCGGAGATCTAAAATTACAGCTTTTACTGCTTTATGTTTAAAGTTGTTAACTGCCCTTAATGCCAGGCTACCAGTGTCGTCAGAAAATTCATTTATTTTCATATAGCCAATATTGTTAATAAGAATTTTAGAATCTACACTTGGAATTTTAATATCAGTTCGAGTAATAGTAAGAGATAAAGATTGACTTTTATTTCGTAGTATTTTTAGAATCACTGATGTTCCCTTTGGACCATGAATTTTACTAACTGCCTGATCAAGTGACATTCCAGAAGTTGGTGCATTATTGATCGAAACAATTATGTCATTGGTTTTAAGCCCGGCTTTTTCAGCAGGGTAACCAGCAATTGGTGAGACCACTTTCAGATTGCCGTCAGCATCTTTATTTAGCTCTGCGCCTATACCTTCAAATGTTCCATTAAGTTGGTTGTTAAAATCTTTAGCTTCCTTAGGTGTAAAATAATCGGTATAAGGATCGCCAACAGATTGTGCCAGTCCGTGTTTTAAACCATCCAGTAAATTATTAACATTGAGTTTTCCGTCATAATTTTGTCTTAATGCATTGTATACCTGGTCTACAGAAGAATAATTTAAGTTTTTAGGTAAGCTCTTATTTTCAGTTTGAGATAATCCAATTTGTATACGACCGCTGCCAATTGATAGGCCAAACCAAAATATAATAATCGCCCCAATGATTAAAAGGCTTGGCTTAGCAATACGCTCTAACCATTTGTTTGATTTTCTAGAAGTTTTAAAATCGGTACCAAATTTCAATTTAGCCTCACATTTTGATATTGCTAACCCGCTTATTATACATTGGTATTAGATCATCGAATATTTAAGTTCTTAAGGTCTAACTAAAATATCTTTTGGAGTAAAGCAAAAACTAATCTCGCTAAATTAACTATCTTGATTTAGATTATTGGCACTTAACCGCCAAAATAAATGAATGTATTCATTAAGCTGCTGCTTATCCACATCTGGCTATATTGACCCGGTGAACCAAAATTAAACTGACTGACTAATATATTATTCCCAGAAATTGCTTCCACCCACATAGAATGACCTAAAGATCCAAAATAATTTGGATTAGTACCAATAGCTACTGAGCCAACTTTGGGAGTGTTGCCTCTTGGGATGTGATAGGCATCGGCATCAGAAGGCCACTGATTAGCGTTACCCGATCCGCCCCAATATGGCATATATCCATAGGCTTTAAATACTTTCCAGGCTGTATAACTTACGCACTCACGGTTATACATACCCCAGTTGTCTACACCTTGATCTAAACTATAGTTACAACCCCAGTGTCCGTAGGGCCCGGCTGCATCACCAGGGTAAGAACCACCACAGCTTCCAGAAGAAATAACTGATACATTACCACTACCCAATAATCGGTTATTAGCAGCAAACTGTTGAACTCGCAACGCAACTATTTTAGCTTGGTTGTCACTAATCTGCTGGTTATAGGCAGATTGCTGACCTTGGTTATAAGCCAGAAGTTGACTTTGCTGTTGCTGGGCACCACCTAACTGCAGCTGCTGAGTTTGTTGATCTTTTAATAACTGTTCCACTTGATTTTTTTCATCCTGCAACTTAAGTTTAAGTGCAGTAATATTATCTAGAGTTTGCTTAATTTGGTCTTGAACGGCTCCTTGATAAACCTGCTGATCAACAAAATCACTTAAGTTTTGTGAGGAAGCCAGCAATTCTAAATTACTAATTTGCCCCTGGGTATACATTTCTCTAATACTATCGCCCAAAACTACCTTTTGCTTATCTAATTCTATCTCGGCATCAGTTATTTGTTGTTTAAGTTGAGCTTGTCTGGCCAAGTTATTATTTATATCTGCTTGTAGTGAATTGATTTGAGTCTGTAGTTTATTAATAGCATCTTGATAACTACTAGCTTGAGATTGTAACTGATTAATTGTGCTCTTAGTTTGATCATTTTGTTGCTGAAGTTGAGAAATTTGCTGATCAAACTGATCAGCTCTAACTTTCACTGTTGCTACAACTGCCAATACTAAAACTGCAGCTATAGTAATAAAAGTAGCGCGTGAAAAACTAACAGATAGTTGAGCTTTTAATTTTTGTTTTAGCATTTGTGCTGACACTATAACACACCCTCACTCCCTTTACAATACCCCGTTAAATATACTAATTACTGAGCATTAAAATATTAAATTTTTATTCAAACTTTAATGAACAATCGGTTTTCATTGCGGATCGAACAATAAAATTTATTATTAATTTAAGAAATTGTTTATTTACTTGTTTTGAACTTTAAATACCGCCGGGTGGCAATTATAGAAGAAGCGGCACCAATGACTATACCAAGCACAATTAGCATTGTCAAAAACAGCCAAAAATGGTTGCCAAAATATTCGTTTGCAAAGTTTATATCTAATAGTCCCAGCGAGCTGGCTTGTAATGTAGACGAGCTAACGATAAATAAGGAGTTGAGTACAACTATCGACACTACTGCTGAAATAATACCGTAGAGCATACTCTCTACCACAAACGGGCCGCGGATATACCAAGTACTAGCCCCTAATAGTCGCATAATTGTCAGTTCATCGCGTCGATTAAATATTGCCATTTGGATGGTATTAAAGATGATCAACATCGATATAATTCCAAAAACCACCACTCCAGCTATACCAGCTTTGCGTAAAAAAGCGGCTGCATGGGTAATGTTGTCTACGGCTTCTTTACGCTTGCCAGAATAAGAACTGGCATGAGACTGTAATTTCTTAATTTCTGGTTTATCTAAGAAATTTTTAATTGGCGTAATATTGTTTGAGTTTTGTGGTTTTATTTGGATAGTGGCTGGAATTGGATTGGTGGCCTCAGATATTGCTAGTAAAAGTTTTACATTATCCGAATTCTCTTTTTTATAAGCTTCGAGGGCTTGGTCTTGATTTAAGTAAACTACCGATTCTACATTATTTACTTTCTTAATTTGATTAATGAGATCTTTTGACTGGTTTTCGCTTACTGTATCTTTTAAATACATTGATACATTAATTTTGTCAGTAATTTGGTTAATAGTATTATTAAATGTGGCGTTAGCAATGATTGAAAAAAGCACAATGGTAAGTGTTATAAGCATAACTGCCATTGCAGCAATACTTAGCCATGAGTTGCGCACAAAATTTATACAACCAGATCTAACGATACGACGAAATGTAACTAGTCGGCGTTTAAAGCTTTCCCAGCGATTCATTGTTTATATCCCCCGCCAGCACGATCGCTGATGATCTTACCATCTTCTATTGTTATAACTCTACGTTTTAACTTATTTACAATATCTTGATTATGGGTAGTTAGAAGTACAGTAGTTCCATATCGATTAATTTTTTCCAGCACCTTAACTACATCCCAAGCATGTTTGGGGTCAAGGTTTCCAGTTGGTTCGTCAGCAATTAAGATTTTGGGCTGACGAACAATCGCTCTAGCAATAGCAACTCTTTGACGCTCGCCACCCGAAAGTTGCATCGGCATTTGTTTTTCTTTACCTTTTAGACCGACAATATCCAAAACCCTAGGTACAGTATGACGTATCTCGGTATTGCCTATTCCAACCATTTCAAGTGCAAAAGCTACGTTTTCATAAACGTTTTTACCAGTTAATAGTTTAAAGTCTTGAAACACTACACCGATTTTACGTCGTAAAAGTGGGATTTCTTTATCTTTAAGCTTATCGTAATCAATACCGCCGACAATGATTTTACCAGCTGTTGGTTTTTCCTCTCGAGTTAGTAGTTTTAATAGAGTCGACTTCCCAGCACCGCTAGGTCCGACAATAATTACAAACTCGTTAGGTTCAACATGTAAACTAACGCGTTCTAGCGCCGACCCAGCGGCTTTGCTATATGTTTTTGTAACTCTATCTAAAAGAATCATTAGCGCTAATATTATAGCATTAGCAAGCTTTCTACCAGTGTTGTACTTTATGGCTTCGAAAAATATAGCTGCTGCTTATCAAATATTGATGTAAGTTTTCGCCTAGATTTGCAATTAATCAGCTATCGAAAACTCAAGATAAGCTTCAGTAAAATCGTCGAGGTAACCGTCAAGAACTTTATCTGGATCAGAAGTTTCATAACCTGTCCGCAGGTCTTTTACTTGTTTATACGGATGAAGGACGTAATTGCGAATTTGGTTTCCCCACTCTGCCGATTGGTTAGGACCTTTTATCTCACGTAAGTTTTCTTGGTGTTGCTCTAACTGAAGTTGAGCCAAACGTGAACGTAATACCGTTAAGGCCGTTTCCCTATTTTGAAGTTGAGAGCGTTCATTTTGAATTGCCACACTAATCCCACTTGGTAAATGAGTAATACGAACAGCACTGTCGGTTGTATTTACGCTCTGGCCGCCGTGCCCACCACTCCGGTATACATCAATTTTTATATCCTTCTCGTCAAATTTAACTTCTTCTGGTTTTTCAACTTTAGGCATTATTTCTACCTTAGCAAAGCTGGTTTGTCGTAAATGATCAGCGTTAAAAGGACTTAGCCTCACTAAACGATGTACTCCATGTTCACCTTTTAACTTACCATATACAAATTCTCCAGAAATTTCTAATGTTGCACTTTTTATACCGGCTTCATCACCAGCTGATTCATCTAACACTTTTGCTTTAAAATTATTAGCTTCACTATACCGCAGATACATCCGCATCAACATTTGAGCCCAATCTTGTGCGTCAGTTCCACCGGCTCCGGCGTGAATGCTCAAAATTGCATCATGACCATCATACTTCCCGTTAAATTTAAGTTGAGCTTTAAGCGTATTGAACTGTTCTTCGGTATGATTGAACTGATTAGATAAATCTTCTGTAAGTGAACTGTCGTTGGATTTACTGAGCTCAACGACATCTTTTAATTCTTGTTGAAGGGCTAGCCAAGGATTGATTTTGGATTCTATTTTGGATTGCTGTTTCATATTAGCTTGTGCAGCGTAATTATCTTTCCAAAATTCAGGGTTTTGGGCTAGTTTCTTTAATTGAGCTAGCTCAGCTTCAGACGAATTGATATCTAACTTTTTTATGGCTTTTTCAACTTCGTCTGACAACGATTGTGCTTTCTGGTTAACTTCTTGCATGGTCTGATTATATCAGTAGCTTTCTGCCAGCCTGGACTTGATTAAAAGTCCAACAATTTTTATAAGTCTTGGAGTAGCTAGAAGCTAAACCGATTACCATAAAACTGAAAGTTGTTTAGCGAGCTGTAAAGCAAACTTTTCACCACAGTTCCCTAAGACTCCAACACCCCAGATTTTTTCAGCAAATAATTCTTCCATTATATTAGCTATGCGAATTCTAGATACAGCTTTAATTCGTTCTGGCACTTTATAAAAATCGTCAATTACATCGTCAAAAAAGTAACGATAAGAATAGCCAGCAGCTGTTCCGCCAACTGTTTGACCACTGCGTTGAAACCGACCTAAAGAATACTGCTTAGCGGCAGCAATATCTTCATCTTTAAGTTTGTTTTTAAACACATCTTTTAGTTCTTTAATCATTATTTCCATTAAGGGTTCCACGTTTTTGGGTAATACTTGACCGCCTATCCACCAACCGCTGCTAGTTTTGGTTTGGCCAAAGCTAGAACTCATTCCATATATCAAACCGCGCTCTCTAGCAGTACCTAAAATTAGCGAATAAAGAGTTTCGGTTAACATTGTATTTACCAAGCTCAAGGCATCTACTTCTGGATCGCGTAATCGACGATTCATAAAAGTATCCATGTAAAAATAAAGATTATCGACGGTCTCATTGTGAATATAAAGTGGTGTTTTAAGCTTATGCGGAGTTTCGTTAGGTAACTCTAGTCGCCCTTCTCCATTTGGTAGCTCGGTGTCTGATAAAATTTTGCGTATTTGTTTGCGGCGATCCGGTGGGATCTGGCCGGCTATTACAAACCGCATATTTGATGTTAAATGGGTTTTTTTATAGTGTCGCCTGATATCATTCAACTTTACATTATCCATTAGTTTAAGCCGTTTTTGATCAGTTAAAACTTTATAGCCATAGGTTTGTCTTAATGCCAGACTTAAATGGCGATAGTGATTATTGGAGCGTGAAGCTAGTTCCTCCCTTACATTACCAAATTCAGCATCAAATTCTTCTTGTAAAAACAATGGTTTAGTAATAGCTACCATCAATAAATTCAGAATTCTGTCCCATTCAAAATCAGCACATTCCGATTCATAAGTAATGTCATAGCTGCTAGTGCTAGCATTAGAATAGGCGCCGTTTTTTTCAAACTCCGCCTGAAAAGCCCTAGCTTTAGGAATTTGTTTATTCGCACCAAGCAAGACATGTTCCATTAAATGAGCTGTTTCCCATTTTTCGGTTGGAGCATAACAATCACCGGCCCTAAAGTTGATATCGAAAGTCATAACCGTGGCGTCTGGGATATGAACTAACAATCCACGTGTGCCATTTGGCAAACTAAGTTCATGAACGGAATGTTTCATTTACGTTTTTTGCCCTTACTTCGGCGTTTACGCTCAGCTTTTCGGGCTTTTTTACGACCTTCAGTGGTTTGGTGTTTTTTAGTGGCGCTTGGTTGATCCAAATCCTTGAAGTCAGTTTCTTGAAATTCCTCAGCTTCAATAATTTTATTGGCATTATCGACCGACTGACGAGCAGCCAATGTTAATTCAGTTTCTGTTGGTTTATCTAATTCCTCCTCCGCAACTGGCTCAGCATGAAAGATAGCCCGAACAATATCATGTCGTAAGCTAGCCTGCATCTCGTCAAATATAATCTGACCCTGACGGCGATACTCTACTAAAGGATCACGCTGTCCGACGCTGATCCAGTGGATGCCTTCACGCAAATGATCCATATTTTCTAGATGCTGCATCCAAAGATTGTCTAGAATCTGTAAGTAAATATCTCTTTCGACTTTATGCATTATATCCGCATCGAAGTTTTTGGCGCGATCTTCATAAAGTTTTAGTACTTCGGTTTTCAATAGTGCTGCAAATTTATCAGTGGAAGTATCAAACAATTTATCTAGCACTGACTCGTCAAATGGAAAGACTTCTTTAACGATATCCTCGTACTCTTCGCTGGTAATTAATGGTGAAGCGGCAAGATCTTGAGCCTCTTCCTCAATCATTAGTTTGATCCTTTTGCTAATGGTTGGCTGATTTAATATTTCACGACGCATGGCATAAATAGCCCGACGATGTCGGTTCATTACGTCATCATACTGCACCACATTTTTTCGTTGATCGAAGTTAAAACCCTCTACTTTCTTCTGGGCAGCTTCTAAGCTACGTGAAATCATCCGGTTTTCAATTGGTGTGTCTTCGTCTACTCGTAAGCGATCCATAATAGATGCTATTCGCTCACCACCAAAGATTCGCATCAAATCATCTTCTGTACTAACAAAAAATTGGGTAACTCCGGGGTCACCTTGACGGCCAGACCTACCTCGCAGCTGGTTATCAATTCGGCGAGATTCATGACGTTCGCTACCCAGAACGAACAAGCCCCCTAATTCTTTAACTCCTTCAGCTAAAATAATATCGGTACCGCGTCCAGCTATGTTAGTAGCTAAAGTAACTGCAGCTTTTTGGCCAGCATTAGTAATAATAGATGCTTCACGTTCATTATTTTTAGCGTTTAAAACTTGGTATGGTACATTGGCGGATTTTAACATCCGGGCTAAAAGCTCGTTTTTTTCAATTGATACAGTACCAATTAATACTGGCTGGCCTCGTTGATGCAATTGTTTAACTTCACTGACAATAGAACGAAATTTGGCAGTTTCACTTTTATAAATTCTATCTGGTTTATCGCTTCTTACTATTTTACGATTTGATGGAACCTCTACTGTATTTAGCTTATATATTTCATGGAATTCTTCGCTTTCGGTCATGGCTGTTCCAGTCATACCTGATAGTTTTTGATATAAACGGAAGTAGTTCTGAAAAGATATAGTGGCCAAAGTCATTGACTCTTCTTGTACTTCTACACCTTCTTTAGCCTCAATAGCCTGATGCAGGCCCTCGTTATATCTACGCCCGCGCAGCAATCTACCCGTGAACTCATCAACAATCACAATTTCACCTTCACCGGTAACAACATAGTCTTTGTCACGTTTAAAAAGAGTTTGGGCCCGTAGTGCTTGCTCTAAATGATAAATAGTCCTAATGTTTTCTGTGGCGTACAAACTTGTAATACCTAGTATTTTCTCGACATGTTCAACACCTTCGTCGGTTAGAATTACAGATTTACGTTTTTCATCAACATCATAATCAGTTTCGGCTTTTAATTGACGGGCTATTTTAGCAAATTGACTGTAGGCACTACCACTTGTTACAGCTGGTGCACTAATAATCAATGGTGTACGAGCTTCATCAATTAATATTGAGTCTACCTCATCAACAATTGCAAAATTTAGATCTCGCTGGCGCAATTGGTCTACTTCACGCACCATGTTGTCGCGCAAATAATCGAAACCAAACTCATTATTAGTGCCGTAGGTTACGTCAGCAGCATAGGCCTCTTGTCGAGTACAGGCCTTAAGGTGTCTAAAGCGTTCATCATCATGTTTACGATTGGTATATTGTTTATCGAAAATATAGGATTCATCAGCAATAATCACTCCTGTTTTTAGTCCCAAAAAGTCATATACTTGTCCCATCCAGCCAGCATCGCGCTGAGCAAGGAAATCGTTTACAGTTACTACATGTACACCTTTGCCACTTAAAGCGTTTAAGTAAACGGCTAATGTGGCGACCAAAGTTTTACCTTCACCAGTTTTCATTTCGGCAATACTACCTTCATGCAGTACCATGCCACCAATTAATTGGACATCAAAGTGGCGCTGACCTAAAGTCCGTTGAGCAGCTTCACGGACAACTGCAAAAGCATCGGGTAATATTTTATCTAAACTTTCTTTTTGGAGTCTATCCATTAAGACTTTGGTTTGGTCATGAAGCTTGGCATCGCTTAGATTATGATATTTACTCTCAAGTTTATTAACCTCAATAGCTCTTTTTCTGAGCCGTTTAATAGTCTTGGCTTGGGGATCACCCAATACACGTTTAAAAAGTTTCTTCATAAATACCTAAAATCACTCCCTTGGTGGTCGGAACAGATTATATTGTACCTTATATAGATGAGTTGCCGAAAGTTTTTGTTAGACTTGGTGACGAGCTAAAACTCTATTAAGTTGTCGTCGAATACGGCTTTTGCTATGTTTTTCTTTATACTTTTTAAGTTGATTTTTAAGCTTAGCCTCGACAATATCTACAGCGGCAAACATATTTATTGTAGTTTCTTTGGTAGTAATAGTATCGTGCGGAAGATATAGAATCACTTCGCAAGTGGCTTGTTTACGTTGCTTAATTTTTACAGCTTTTAATTTCACCTCAGCATGAGCACTTTTTCGTACGTGCCAGCTCATGTACTGGTCTAGTCGACCTATCTTTTTGGCAATATATTTGTGTAAGTCATCTTCTATATTGATATGAATACCACTAATCTCTAACTTTTGTATCATTAGATAAGCCCTTCGCCCATAACTGATCTTAAAGCTTTAGGCAAAAGCAAACTACCGTCTGATTGCTGATGGTTTTCGATCAAGGCAATGGGGATACGACTCATTGCAGCGGCAGTACCATTCAAAGTGTGCACAAAATTAGTTCCGTTTTCACTCCTAAAGCGAATATTTAATCGTCTGGCTTGGTAATCGGTAACATTTGAGCAACTCATTAGTTCGCGGTAAGTTTTGTCAACTGGACTCCAATATTCAATATCATACTTTTTATAAGCCGGGGCGCCTAAGTCACCAGCCGCGATTCTGACAATTCTATAAGGAATTTCCAAGACTTGGCATAGTTCTTCTTCAAAATTTATTAGTTTTTGGTGCAGTAGTTCGCTATCTTCTGGTTTACAGAATACATATAGCTCTAGCTTATTAAATTGATGTGTGCGAAATAGCCCACGATTATGTTTTCCGTAAGCCCCACTTTCCATACGGTAAGCTGGACTTAAACCCGCATATAGCCGCGGTAATTCTTTTTCATCTAGAATCTCGTCAGCGTGAAAACCGGTTAATGGTATTTCAGAAGTCGCAATAAGGTTAAGGTCATCGTTTTCAATCTTATATATTTGTTTTTCATCGCCACGTGCTGAAAAGCCAGCGCCTTCTAATATGCGGGTATTAACTAAATGTGGTACCGTCATAGCTGTAAAATTATGTTTTTTAGCCAAAGTTAAGGCCATTTGAAATACAGCTAATTCTAGCTCAACCATGGGCCCTATTAAGAAATAAAATTTATTTCCGGCTACTTTGGCTCCCCGTTCAAAGTCAACTAAACCTTTTTGTTGTAACCAAGTGAGATGGTCTTTAATTTCAAAGTTTTTATCTGAAATCTCTCCCCACTTCTTTTCTTCACGATTAGCTTCTTCGCCGCCGGTAGGTGTATCGTCCGAGAAAACATTAGGAACCGACCTAAGCAGTGGTGTAAAAACCTTATCTATCTGTTCTTGTTGGTCTTCTAAAACTACAAGCTGTTCTTTGATTTGTTTTAAACTAGCTCTTTGTTCTTCCGATGGCGGCTGATTCTTAAAATCCTCGGACGCCTTATTAAGTTGAGCCCTTAATTCATCTGATTTTTGAATTAGCTGTCGCCTTTTGCTGTCAAGCTCAAGAAGATGAGCCACGTCAATATTATAGCCTTTTTGCTGTGATGTTCGCTTGACTGTCTCCGGATTCTCTCTGATATATTGAATATCTAACATTTTCTTATTATACCTTAGCCTGCTTCGGTTTTTTGTCGGCTTGTAGCGACTTCAGTGTTAGTTCAGTACGGGACTTAGCGTAACTACAGTAGTCGCAGTCACCGCCCATCGCAGCTTTGCCTACTTTTGGCATATCACCTTCCATAACTTTTTTCATCTTTAATATCGTTGGTTCTATCCAGCTATCACTGCCTTTGTAAGGGATAATCTTGGTTCGAAATTCTACACGGTCATAAAAACCATCTAAATCAAGCCTGCCGTTGGTATATACAAAATAACCTGTATCATTAACTTTAAAACCATTCTGGCGAAGTAACCATTGATAAATTTCTATTTGACGCTTATAACTCATCTGCCAATCGGCGTCTAGCGAAACATCACTTTGCTTAGCTGTGGCCTTATAGTCTACTACTATTACTTCGCCTGCTTGATTAACCCAGATGTCGTCAATTGCTCCAAAAATGTGTAGATTGGATGGTGTGTGCAAAGTTGCTACTCCGCTAAAATTATGCCGCCATTTATCCAAATCGTTATGTTGCATCGGTACAGCGTTAATCTCATTATCAGTCATCCATGGATGTGGCTGACCTTTTAGTCTATAACTATCAAATTCTTTTTTAAGTAATTCGTCGATGGCTTTATTTATTTGAAATGGTGGTCCGTTTGGCCGTTTGATCTTTAGTCGCACATCTAACCAAAAACATCGAGGACATTGAATAAATAGCTCGATTTTGCTGCGGCTTACCTTAAATGGTTTAGATTGACCTGGTTGATAAGGTTTGTTGCGTTCTGTCCAATAGTTATTTGCCCTCATTGCCTGACTATTGTATCAGCTACACCTTTTGATATACATCGCTTTAAAGTTAACTAATTTACTTATTTGAATAAAGCTATTATCTGAGAAGGATCAGACAGCAAAAAGCTCGGATTCTGGGCTTTTAGAATTTTATATCCGTTGTAGCCCCAACTAACGGCCACCGACTTAACGTTTGCCTTTTTTGCAGCATCAACATCACGTACCTCATCTGCAATATAATAAGTATCTGATGAAGCTAAATGATATTTTCGCATAACACTTTTCAATACTGCTGTTTTTCCAAATAGTCCAGCATTACCCTGTAAACCAGATAAGTATTGATAAACATTGTGTGCTTTTAAAAATTTACGAATATTCTCTGGGCTATTAGAGCTTACAACAAATAACCTATGACCATCTTTATGAAGATTTTTTATAACACTTTCAATCCCGCCATGCATCGGAATCTCATGTAAGCGTCGTCCAACAGCTTTACGACCTTTTACCAATAGTCCTGGAACTTGCCAAATAGAAATATTTAATTCTCTAGATGCTTGCCTAGCATTCATATTGCGCAGTTTAGCTACTTCTTCAAGAGTTAAAGGGTTATTGGACCTAAACCACTGATTAAATAAATCAGTTACCACCGGTAAACTATCAGCCAAGGTGCCGTCAAAATCAAAAATGATGTTGCTCATTTGCTACTAATGCAATAGGCCAAAGAAAATTTGCCAAGCTATAGCGGTGTAAAGTACTAAGTTTAAAATCATGTAGCTACGTTCAGCGTATAAGTAGTCAGCCCATTTGCCCCGAGCTTTAGCTGTTAGCCAGATATTTGAAATTATTAACAACATTAAAATAAAGGCACTTATATCTAACCAATAAATATAGTGCGGTAATCCGTTACCATATACAATGGCGCTTTTAAGATATGAGCCAACAGTTGCCCATACTGCTGCACCAGCCAATAAAATTCCCCAAAAATTACGCCAGCTAATAGGTTTATTGTGATCTCGATTATAAAGCTCCGTCTTATAAGCTAAGCCGTTTAGTAGTAATACCAAAACAACTATCATCAGTAAACTGGCGAAGTCATAAATACCGTTAATAAGTCCTAAGGCAATCATTAATAAGCTGGTACCAATTCCTAAATCAATCCAGCGTAGCTTATTTTTACTAGTACTTAATCCCTTTTCATAGCTTTGTCGCTGCATTGAAGCCATAGCTCCATGAGCAGCAGCTGAAACCAACAATAATGCCGCTACTAACGAAGCCACGTAGATATCGAATAAATGCCTAACCGCTAAGGCCATGACATTGTGTCCAGCAGCTTGTGATGCCAGGCTGTCAGTTGCAAGATAATGTGAAACTACCGGTAGGGTTATAGATTTACTAAGGATTAAAATGGCTGCTGCCTGTAGCACAAAGACTACAGATAGCCACATGTTCCATCTTCTTAAACCGGCCATCGACACTACTTTAGATGTTTTCCCAACACTTACTTTAACAGCGTTGCTGTTTGATGTTTTGGTTTTTGCACTAGATGATTTCTTCTTGTTAGCCATGGCTAGAACTATACCATTATTTAATAATTCTATGAAACTGGGGCGTAATCGACATGACACATGCCTCGGCCGGTTTTTTCAGTAAATTTTTGATGATATTCTTCGGCTTCGTAAAATTCAGTCGCTGGCACAATTTGCGTGACTACTGGATCTTTATAGTTTGTTTGCTGTTCTTGTTTTGATTTCTCAGCTGCTTTTTTCTGCTCATTATTAAAATAAAAAATAGCTGAGCGGTATTGATCGCCAACATCAGGCCCCTGTCTATTTAGTTGCGTCGGATTATGCATACGGAAAAATTGTTTAAGTAAAGTTTTATAGCTAACTTTTTGGGGATCGAATTCAATTTGGACCACTTCAGCATGCCCGGTAGTATGAGTGCAGACCGCTTCATAACTTGGATTTTTAGTAAGCCCACCGGTGTATCCAACGATAGTTTTAACTACTCCGGGAACTTGGTCAAAATAATATTGAACTCCCCAGAAACAGCCGGCTGCAAATATCGCTTTTTGCATAGTTTAAGTATTACATATTATGATAATATTTTAGTTACCTTATGAGTGCTTTGGTACCACCAACAGTTGAGTTTTTAGTCAGTGACATGGCTAAAGAATATTGTTATGAAAGAATACACGACCTTGGGATAGATAATATGGTGTTTTCAACCTGGATGGATATAAAAAACCAAAATCCTATTCTTCATGATATTTTACGGTACCGTATGAGCATTGCCGAGATACAAGTAAGCACGACTATTGATGATCTAATATCAGCTGAAAAAGCTTTTAGATTAGGATCGTGCATTAGCTATCTAGCTCTCAGCAGCACTTTCTTGGAAGTTCCAATACTTGGGCCTATTGGTGGTCAAATTAGCCTTTCTATCTTTCAAGACGATCAAAGTGAAGCTCTTGCTGCAAGTTCTTTAGAGGATGATCCAAATTTAAATAAAATTATTGATACTGTAGTCGATGATTTGGCTAATTTTAGCCCAGATAATTCTGAATTAGAATTCGCAGAAAAAATAGCTGTGCCTCACGGGGCCGGATTCACTAAATATTTGTTAAACACCCAATACAAACTTACTGCTGGCTCTCAATACAACTAATTACTCCTCAAACCTTAGTCGCTTAATTAGCCAGTCACGAGGTAAAATGCTCAAAAACCAGCCGGCACGTGGACCGGAACTTTTATTAATCAAGGCTTGGTACAAAGTACTGAACATTTCCTTAGGTTCCAATTCGCTACTATTTTTTAATTCGTAAATAACTTGGTGTAAGCCTTCACCATCAATATTTGGAGGTGTTTTATCGAGTTTATCAGCTAATAACGCCATAAAACTTTTTTGTTTATCATTAAAAGAATTTAGATCTATTTTATTTGCAAGAGAAAATTTAACGTCTTCAGGAGCATGCTTATCTAGCCAAGCATCAATAAATTTTAGTTCATTTCGAATAATTGCTGAGTCTTCATCGGCTAACTTGGCATATTCCGAACGCTTTATTATATCCAGAGTTTTATCTTCGTCTTTAAGTGAAGCTTGATAGCTTGTAACCAGAAGTGAAAACGGAACTCTACTGACTGTTTGTTGATTATTCTGACCGCCTGTAGATACGTAAAGTAGCTGCTGCTCAGATGAGCTCTTGTTGGGTTTGGCAGCTAGTGCCGCAAATTCATCCATCAGCTGCACGACACCGTTAACTGGATCAAAATATAGTCGTCTGTCTAATGGAGATCTTAATATAAAGTAACGTATGACTTCCGGTGGCATAATTTCTATGCCTTCAAGCGCACTAATAGCAGTCCCTTTACTGGCACTCATTTTCTTGGTATCGCCAACCATATTTATCGAATCATAAGGAACGGGTAATGGTGGTGACGCTTCAAAGACATCCTTCATCAGCTGAACACCAGTATCATATGATCCGCCGGCGCTAGCATGCTCACGACCATAGGGTTCTACATCTACTTTCAATAACCACCATCTAGCTGGCCAGTCCAATCGCCAATCTAATTTAACTTCACCATTTGCATAAGAAGTTGTTAGTTCTTGGCCGTCCTTATTTAAATAGCTAATTGTTTTATCTGTTTTATTTAAATTAACGAATGGCCGTTTTTTCAAATAACCATCTTCATTAACTTGGATTGGTGACCACTCACCTCCTAGTTGTCGTCCAGATATTGTTTCTAAAGCTTTACGAACCTTCTTTAAATGTTCTAGAGATTTTTCTATAGCAGGAACAAAAAATCCATTTTGATATTTATTATTTGAACGAATAAACTCAACTTCTATATTAAGTGCTTGGCAGCTCTCAATCAGTCCTTTTAGAAAATAGTCTGCATAAGACTGACTTTGGTCACCATTTGGGGATGGCACATCGCAGAGAGACTTGCCTAAATATTTATCAAACTCCGACGGGACATTAACTGGAACTTTCCTAAATACGTCAAGATCATCAACAAAATATATGTGCTTCGCTTTTCGAGCACGGTTATTTAGTTCCAATGAAATAGCATCGGCTGTGATCAGTTCACGCATATGACCAAGGTGGTAAGTACCGCTTGGTGAACCACCTGATTCAATTAATATATCGCCCTTGGGATGACGTTTTACAACATCATCAACAATTTTGTTGAGCCACTGCATAATGATCTAGTATACAGCCTATTATAGCTACAGCTTTAGCTGATACTGGCAATTTTATAGGCGGATGTATCGACGCCGATCTTAATCTGCACCTTATCTCCTTCAGATTTCCCCATCAATGCTTGTCCGATAGGTGATTCATCAGATATTTTACCGTTAAGTGGGTCGGCTTCAACCGTTCCAACCACTGTAAATTGTTTTGTCGTTCCGTCAGATCTAAGTTTAACAATAGACCCAAGTTGAACCTGCCGGCCACCTCGAGGTCTAGTAATAATTTCTACGTTTTGCAAGATGTGTTCAATCTCAGCAATTCGGCCTTCTACCCTTTCTTGCTCTTGGCGAGCTGAAGTATACTCGGCGTTCTCGGCTAAGTCGCCAAATTCTCGGGCACTTTTAATTCGTTCAGCAATCGGGCCACGGCGCAATAGCAAATCTTTATGTTCTGCTTGCAGTTCGTCTACGCCTTCTTTAGTTAGGTGGAATTGTTTTTTCATCTTAACAAAACCTCCTTAGAATTTTGTCAATTTATGAATGATTGCTCAACTTACCGACGGTCTTTCCAGTTAGAACTTTGAGTATACCATTGTAATCTTGCAATCGTACTTGGGCCTGTGTGCGCCGCTTAAGTTCATACTTACCTTGATCCGCTGTCTTTTCACTAATTACTACTCTATATGGTATACCCATAAGATCAGCGTCGGCAAACTTTTTGCCAGCGCGCAAATCTCGGTCATCATATAGTACCTCAACACCAGCAGTAGTCAAGCCTTTATATAATTTTTCAGATAGCTCATTTACCATCTGATTTTCACCAAGCTTAATAATTATAGCTTTAGCTGGGGCTATTTCTAGGGGCCAAACAAGTCCTTTTTCGTCAGATAAGACCTCGGCCAGAACTCCCATGACGCGTGAAACACCCATACCGTAACAACCCATTATTACAGGTTCACGTTGTCCGCTTTCATTTGTAAACTCAAGTCCTAGCACCTTGGAATATTTAGTTCCTAAACTAAAAATATTGCCGACTTCAACTGCTTTTTTCTGCTGCAGTTGCTCTTTTTTTAGACCTAATTCATGAAGTACGTTAGCATTATATACTTCATTGTTTACAGCAACCTTTTTTCGTTCATCCAGATATAAGTTATCTTCTCCAGATTCTGTAAGGGTTTGAAACTCATCGCTAAATTTACTAAAAATGCCGCCGCTGGCAAAGGTTAAATAAGTTAAATCACCAATTCCAAAGCGTTTAAAGGTCTTAAAATATGCTTTTCTAATTAGACCATAGATTTGTTCATGCTCTTTTTGAGTACGTGCAAAGCTGTACATGTCTTTCATTAAAAACTCACGACCTCTAAAAATACCGCTTTTAGCTCGTAGTTCATTCCGGAACTTAGTTTGAATCTGGTAAATTATCAATGGTAAATCCTTATATGAGCTAACATAGTCTGTTAGTAAATTAGTGAGTGGCTCTTCATGCGTCAGACCTAGCCCTAATTCACTACCACTGGCTAACTTAGTCTTAAACCAGTCATCTATAACTTTGTCGTCCCAACGACCGGTACGCTGCCAGAGTTCTTTACTTTGTAAAGCAGTCAAGCGTACTTCCTGTCCGCCCACAGCATTCATCTCCTGTCTGATAATCTTTGAAATATTATCAAGAACCTTTACTCCCAGGGGTAAGTAATCATAGACACCGGCCATTTCTTTATGAATGAATCCAGCTTGAATTAACAAGCGAGCGTTGCGAGAAGTTTCATCAGTAGGTACTTGCTTTCTAGTTTTTGTAAAAAGTTCCGATAGTCTCATGTTTCCTCTTGTCTGCCATTGTAGCCTATTTCCATAAAATTAGGGAAAGCTCAACCTATTCTTAGACGATGTGAAATACAAATAAACTGGCAAAAGCAATGCAATTTTTAAGCATATGCAGTCCAATAGAAGCCCACAGTGTACCGGTTTTTTCGCGAAGATATATCAGCACAAAAGATAATATGAATGTATCAATCCCGGCAGTCCAGAGTAGTGGTTGACCGCTTCCAGCCTCTAGGTGTGCCAAACCAAAAAGTAGACTGGTAATAATAGCAGCCCACATAATTGGTAAACCCTTTTTTAGTCCACTATACAAAAAACCGCGCATCATTAGCTCTTCTATAAATGGTGGTAGTATCACTAAACTTATAAATACTAGTCCTAGTTGGCCTCTACGTGCTCCACTGAAACCAATCATTTGCTTTTGATCTTTATTGAGATTAGGTACAGCCCGCTGCAAGACTGCTAAAACCAATAAGTAAGTTACAAAATAAAATAAAAAACCGATTAGCACAAAGCCAATATCTTTTATTTTTGGTGTACCGAGGCCAATGGTTTTAAGATTGGCACTGCGTTTTTTGAGGAATCCAAGAAGCAGACTTAAAGTTAAAGCTTCAACAGCAAATACCATTACAAACTGACCATAAACATTATTATTTAGCCAATTATTATCTTGAGTTTGACTTAACCCACCTATTAGGCCAAACACGTAAATTAACAGTAGACCAATTAATTGGCTGCCAAAATATATGGCTAAAGTTATGCCTACAGTTTCTAAAGGTGTCCAGTTTACACTATCTTTTTGAGTAACTTTAGGGCTTTTGAAATATCTGACAACACCATAGATGGCCAAAATAAGTAGTGGTGTGGCCCAGTTAATGCCAATGTTAGCTAACATATTTAAAAGAACCGTCTAACATCTACCACCGTGATTAGAACAAATAGTACCATAAGAACGGCAAAGCCGGTGCCATGAATCCATTCTTCAGTTCTTTGGCTGAGCGGTTTACGCAAAAGTCTATACAGCCAGGTTACAAATAACCGCCCGCCATCCAAAGCCGGAATCGGCAATACATTAATGATTGCCAGAGTTAATGAAATGATCGCAATTATCATCAAAACAAATTGATAACCTAGCAAACTGCCGCTTTGCAATATTGCAAAAACGCCAACCGGACCAGCTACTTGCTGACTAGCTTGAGAACCATGGCCTTGGATTAATGCACCTAGAGCGTGACCTATACCTTGTAAAGTCAATGCAGTAAATTGTGCAATTAAACCAATAGCCACAACAGGTGCTGACCAACCGGAACGTTGTAAGGTAAATTCAGCTGGAGAAATACCTAAGTAACCTTTAGGTTTAGCAGTTTTTTGGCTGCTTTGAACATCATTGTTGGAGCGAAGCTTAAGACTAAGTGTTTGCTGCCGACCATTACGTAATATAGTTAAATTTATTGGCTCCCCTGCCAATTGTTTGGTAATTGACGGTAATTTATCAGCTGAAATAATAGTCATCGGTTGATTATTTGGCTTACCAATAGATATCAACTGATCCTTTGTCTTAAGTCCGGCTTGTTGGGCTGGTGAGTTGGCATCCACATAACCGACAAGTACTTGATTTTTCAACACTTTAGTGTCGCTTTTTACAGTGTATTGATTATCGATCAGCTTGGGCATGCCCACTAAAGCTAAGCCAGTAAGTAATATAAAAGCAGCTAGTAAATTCATACCTACACCTGCTAGCATGATTTTGGTTTTAACCCATAGACTTGCAGCACCATAGCTACCTGGTTCGTCATCTGCATCATGCTCACCTTTCAATCTCACAAAACCACCTAAAGGCAGCCAGTTGAGACTAAATAACATCCCACTTTTGAGTTTTCTGCTCCAAGCTCGAGGTGGAAAACCAATGCCAAACTCCTGAACTTCCACATCGTTTCTTCTAGCTAAAATAAAATGGCCAAACTCATGAACCACTACTAGCATGACAAACATAAATAAACCTAGTACTAGTAAAAATACGGACATCCGATATATTATAACGTGTTTAGTTCATTAATTTTAAGTAGTTTAAGCTATAAATTATGAATACAATTTTTATGCAGTCTTAAACTGTTAGAATTTCTTGTTCTTTAGCTTTAGCTAGACTATCAATGTCGACTTTCTGCTTAGTTATTAGATCGTCTAGTTGCTTTTTAATGGACCCTAGGTCATCTTCGGTTAGTGTCCGATTCTTTTTAGCTTCCTCAGCTTGGTGCAGAGCTTCGTGTCGTGAGCCGCGTAAGCTTATCATCGTATCTTCTACTTTACTACTCAGTACCTTCACATATTCACGACGTCTTTCCTCCGTTAAAGCTGGAATTTGAATACGAACTACCCTGCCGTCATCCATAGGGTTCAAACCTAGTGAATGATTATCTCGTATGGCTGTCGAGATAGCTTGTAAATTGGCTGGATCAAACGGTGTAATTTGAAGCTGTTGTGCTTCGGGAACAGTAACGCTTCCAACTTGGACTAATGGCATTTGGCTGCCGTAAGCTTCGACCATTAAACCGTCAAGCATGCCCGGATGCGCTCTTCCCGTTCGAATTTTCCGCAGTTCATCATGAAAATGATCAATTGCTTGATTGAACTTAATTTTAGATTGGTCAATAATTTGATTTGGACTCATAGCTATATTTTAACTTAAGTTAACTATACAAGCACCGTTTTTGTGATCCCGGAAACAAAGTCGAATTGCACTTTTATTTTGATAAGACCAAGAGTCATCATTTTCTAATAGTTTTAGGCTATTCTGCCCTTGCTCGTCCATACCCAGAAGCCTAACAACTTCATCCTGTGCTAAAACTTCTAGCTGATTGTCTGATATGTCCTTGATTAGGCAACTATCGCATATTGGTAAAGGGTCAAAAATATCTCTAGAGCTATTGGTGAAGGGCATATGTGTAATAATTAACTAACTTCGCCTAAAGCCATACGATTGAATCGACGTACAATAATATTCTCGCCTAGCTTGGCGTTGTGTACTTTTACATAATCACCGACAGTTTGTTCTGGATTCTTAACGAACGATTGATCCAGTAAACACTTCTCTGCAAAATGTTTTTTGATCATACCATTAATTATTTCGGGAATCATGTTGCCGGGTTTCCCTTCTGATTTTAACTTTTCTTTAAACTCAGCTTCGGCTTTAGCTTTAACATCTGCCGGTATGTCTTCAATAGATACATACTCAGGTGCGCTAGCCGCCACCTGCATAGCTAAATCTTTGACAAGGTTAGTGAAAATTTGGTTACGTGCTACAAAATCAGTTTCGCAATTAACTTCTACTAACACACCAATGCGACCATCATGATTGTAGGTACCGATTATACCGGCGCGGGCTTCGCGCTCACCGCGTTTCTCGGCCTTAGTAAGTCCTTTTTTACGCATCGCCGCTAAAGCTGTGTCAAAATCACCAGATGACTCTTCAAGAGCTTTTTTAGCATCTGTTAAGCCAACACCTGTGAGGTTTTTAAGCCGCTTAATGTCTTCTATATTTATATCAGTCATTTTAACTCCCGTTCACTTATCAATATTACAGATTTATTTTTTTTCAATCAATTAACAAATGTTTAAGAATTAATGTCCATTTATTAAATTGAAAATTGCTTTACTCTTCCTCATCTTTCTTAGTGTCTGTTTTGTCGGTTGGTTTTTGTTTAGCTTTACCTTGTTCTATAGCATATTGAACATAATCGGCTATCAGTTGAATAGTTTTAATAGCATCGTCATTGGCCGGTATCGGGTAATCTACCAGGCTAGGATCGGCGTTAGTATCAACAATTGCCACTATTTTAAGTCCTAATTTACGTGCTTCGCGAAGTGCATTGGCCTCATGTACTATATCTACGATAAACACCGCACCAGGCTTAGCCATCAAATTTTTAACTCCACCATATAAATAGTTCATATGATCTATCTCTTCTTGGTATCGCTGCAATTCTAGTTTACTGTATTTGGCTGCTAATTGACCCGATTCCATTTTGGATTCCAGATCCTTGAGGTGTTTGATTCTAGCACCAATTGTTTTTTGATTTGTTAATAAACCGCCTAACCAGCGTTCAGACACATAAGGCATGTTAGTATCGTCAGCCATTTTTTTAATAACATCCTTAGCCTGACGTTTAGTACCAACTAGCAGTACTTGTTTACCTGCCTTAGTAGTGTCAGTTAAGAACTCTAGAGCATTTTGCAAAGCCGGAACAGTTTTTGTCAGGTCAATAATATGAGAGCCTTCACGCTTACTATGGATATAGGCTGCCATTTTAGGATGCCAGCGACTAGTTTTATGACCAAAGTGTGCACCAGCTTCCAATAATTGCTTAATATCCACTTCGCTTAAATTGCGACTTTTAGCCGGTGCGCTAGTAGTTACCTTGGATTTACTTTTAACACCGTCTACATCAGTTAATGATGCCATAAATAATCCTTTCTCTTCGAACCGGTGCGCTCAATCGTTCCTGCACGGAAGTAATTGAGAGGATTCTTTCCCAGCCTGTTTAATTTAATAGACTTTAAATATAACATTTTTGGGTAATATTTTCAACCCGCCCCGATCAGCAGGCATAAACTTCTTGACTACCTCTTAACAGATGGTATACTGCATTGGTTATGAAAAAAGGACTACACCCAGACAATTATAGACTAGTGGTATTTGAAGATCTCAATAATGGTACCCGTTTTTTGACGCGCTCTACAGTAGAGACTGAAGAGACAATTAAATGGGAGGATGGCACTGAATATCCCCTTGCTAAAGTGCATATTTCAAGCGCCTCTCATCCTTTTTTTACCGGTGAAGAACGTATTGTAGATATTGAAGGTCGGGTAGATAAATTTAAAGCTCGGGCCGCTGCTGGTGATGCTGCACGTGAAACACGTGCCAAAGCTGCTAAAAAACATGTTACCCGCAAACAAGCCAAGCAAGAAAAACAAACTGCTAAGCAAGAAGCTAAAGCTTCTTAAATTTATAACTATTAGTTATTTGTCAGTAGTTTTTAGTACTATAAACTACTGCCTAAAACCTATAAACTTGTAATAGACATGGAAGACAAAGAATCAACGCTTCGTAAAGAATATGATGATTTACAACTTAGGTTACAAGATTCAGCTATATTTAGTTCTAAAGACTACCCTAAGCTTGCCAAGCGAGCTAATGAACTGACTGAGCTAATTGCACTATTTGACAAGCAAGATGAGTTAGAAAAGTTAGCTATCGACACCTTACAACTTTCCCAAGACAAAGATCCGGGTATCACCCAGTTAGCTATCGAAGAACTAAAAACGATTAATAAAAGAAGCTTAGAGGTCTTGGCTCAGATTAATAATCTGCTAACAGATATAAACCCGAATGATGAAAAAGATGCAATTATTGAAATTAGAGCAGCAGCCGGTGGTGACGAATCTAGTTTATTTGCTGGTGAGTTATTTCGCATGTATAGTCACTGGGCCGAACGTAAAAACTATAAAACAGAACTTGTTAGTGAAAGCCCTTCTGAAGCCCGTGGTTACAAAGAAATAATCTTTGAAATTCATGGACCAAATGTATATAAAAATCTTAAGTTCGAGGCTGGAGTACATCGAGTTCAACGCGTGCCAGTAACCGAGAGTCAAGGTCGCGTTCATACTAGCACCGTAACTGTAGCTGTAATGCCTGAGGCCGAGGAAACTGATATTGAAATTAAAGATGCCGATTTACGAATTGATGTATTTCGTAGCGGAGGCCATGGTGGACAAAGTGTTAATACTACTGATTCAGCGGTTCGTATTACTCACCTGCCCACAGGCTTGGTGGTTGCTAACCAGGATGAAAAATCTCAAATAAAAAATAAAGCAAAAGCTATGAGCGTTCTTCGTTCACGCCTACTGCAAAAGAAAATTGAAGATGATCAGCAACAACTATCAGATGCTCGTAAAAAATTAATTGGTTCTGGTGATCGCAGTGAAAAAATACGTACATATAACTTCCCTCAAGATCGTATTACTGATCATCGCATTAGCTATAGCCGTAGCAACTTACCTGGAGCCTTGGACGGTAATTTTGATGACATTACAGAAAAACTATTGGCGTACGAGCATACCCTTATAAATAATGAAAATCAGTGAATGGCTAAGGCAAGCTAATAAAAAACTAGATGAAGCTGGAATTGGCACAGCCAGGCTCGATAGCATAGTACTGTTAGAAGATGCTACTAGTAAAGACCGGTCTTATCTTCTGGCGAATTCTGAAAAGATTGTACCAGGTTCAATTTATGCCAAATTGGAAAAACAAATTCAAAGACGAATTAAGCATGAACCTCTAGCTTATATAAGGGCTAAAACTGAATTTTATGGTCGAGAATTTTTTATAAATAAAGATGTACTGGAGCCTAGACCAGAAAGCGAGACAATGATAAAGTTACTGAAATTGCTCATAAAGTTTGAGGGCAAAGAACTTACTATTGTAGACATTGGTACAGGTTCTGGTGCCTTGGCAGTGACAGCTAAACTTGAAATAGCCAAAACAAAAATTATAGCAACAGACATAAATAAAAAATGTTTAAAAGTGGCTGAGCGTAATGCTAAAAAATATAAAGTAGAGGTTAATTTATTATTGGGAGACTTGCTTGAGCCGCTATCTACTTTGGACGCTCCAGTTTTCGCTTTTCTTTGCAACTTACCTTATGTACCTGACCACTATAAAATCAATCAAGCTGCTCAAAAAGAACCGCCTCAAGCTATCTTTGGCGGTAAGGATGGATTAGATTTATATAGACGCCTGTTTAAACAACTTAACAGCAGTGGAGTGCCGGCTCAATTTATACTTACAGAATCGCTGCCCTTTCAGCATAAGGATATGGTTACAATTGCAAGTACGGCTAATTACCAGTTATATAAAACTGACGATTTTATTCAACTCTTTAAAAAGGTTTAAGATGGTAAGTTAACCAGCTGGAGCAGCAGCCAGCGCGACTTGAACAGTAATTGTTTTACCGTTTCGTATAACTGTTAGTGCTACTTTATCGCCTACGTTAAATCTACCTAAAACAGCCGTCAAACTATTAGTCGCTCCAACATCTATATTATTAACTTTTGTAATAATATCTTTCTCTTGAAGACCGGCTTTTTGAGCTGGGCTACCGTCAATAATAGACGGTTGACCAGCACTGGCTGGTGCTATATAAGCCCCCCGTTTTATACTCAAATTAAGCTGTGAGGCTACGTCATCAGTTAACGAAATATAATGTATCCCTAGATAAGGTCGTAACAGTTTACCTTGCTTTAAGACACTATTAATCAAGCCTTTTGCATCATTAATAGGAATAGCAAAACCAATACTTTGAGCATTTCCGGCAATTGCGGTATTTATACCAATTACCTGACTATTTATATCAACTAGGGGACCGCCAGAGTTACCCTCATTAATTGCTGCATCTGTCTGGAATAGATCTTGCAGCGTTTCAGTCCCAGCACCACTACTATCGCCTGCCTGAACGCTTCGACCGTAACCAGAAATTATGCCTGAAGTAACTGTATTTTGAAACTGACCTAAGGCGTTACCAATGGCTACCACTTTATCTCCAACTTGTACTTTACTGGAATCACCAATTGTAATCGGGGCGAGTTTCTTAGCTTGTGTGTTATTTATTTTAAGAAAAGCTATGTCGAGAGAATCAGAATCAGATGTGCGGCCAATAACACTAACATCCTTTAATTGAGTACCGTCAGACAGGGTCACCCTGACATTAGTTACACCAGCTGGGACAACGTGCCGATTAGTTAAAATTACACCGTCACTACTAATTATAAAGCCAGTTCCTGCGCCCTGCTGTTGAGTTGGTTGGTTAAATCCAAAAAAATCTGTCTGACTAGTCTGCGTAGTAACATCTATAGAAACAACACTTGGGCCAACTTGGGAAGCGATATCTCGTGTTAGTTGGCTTTCATTTAGTACTACTTGCTGTCGCGATGTGTTGCTAGAATTATTAAGGTTGTGGTTATGACTACTCAACCAACCGCCTAAATAACCCATACCTAAACAGGCTAACAAAACTAATGAGACTAGCGCTGATTTTCTTGGTGATGCTGCTCCCGGTTGAACGTTCAAGTTATTGGCCATATTACCCCCTTAAATGGTTTTATCTCCCCAATCGGAAAATGCTAATACAATAATAATTACCGCAATCATAATAAATAACAACTGTCGACGTAGCAGAATAGATAAACGGTCTGTTTGTTCTAAATAGTAAATGCTTGCAAGTGTGAAGCCGATAACCGCTAATATAAGTGTAGGTTGGGCAATATTGCCATAAAAAAGCAACCAATGACTAAGCACCCATACTAAAGCAGCGCTAAAATAAGCCCAGCTATTAGCCATATAACGGGTTAACGGTTCGTCAAAAGTAGTTAAAAAATGTCTGGCAGCACTATAAGACACTAGCCAAGTCAATATTACCAAGCTATAAACGGGAGCATCACCCCAGTTTAGAAACAGAGCCGTTAAGCCAACGAATTGAGCAATAAAAGCTTGAGCCGCCACACCCAAAGTGTTAGACAATGGCTTGATTAATACGTGCCAAATTATGTATAAAGCAGTCCACATTAACTGGATTACCTGACTATCACTATGAATCATAAAGATTAAGAAAGATAACCCGACAGTTAAATCTACAGCGTTGGACCGAATATTTGCCGGCCAATGCCTCGGTTTAACGGCAAACATACGCCATTTACTAAGTAAAATAACCGATACTGCCAAGCCAATAAAGTTTAATCTGACTAAAATAAAAACAATGACTGGCAATAACGCCGTCAATAATATATGGATAATATAGGAAAATCCACCGGCCGGTTTTAGTTTAGCTGCTATACGCCGCATCAGCACCAAGTATTATAACAAAGTCAGCTGAGCCGGAGCTGATAGAATTATCAGGTAGCTTATTTACCGCAGTTACACTTAAGCGATTTTCTAGATAATGTTGGGTATACTTTTTAGGATCGCCTCTCAACTCCACTAATACAGTTTTTTGATAATTGCGGTTGGGTGCATCTCCAACTAAACCGACGTTATAGCCATAGGACTTCAGTAACGTAGCTTCTTTAGTTGCTAAAGCCGTTACATTGGTACCATTTAAAATAGTTATGTTGGCATTTTCCTTAGCGATCAAGCTATCTTTCAAGGTATTGCGTATATAATTCTGAATCTGACTATAATCATATAAACCGGCAATCGGCCTTACAACAGATTGACCGCCAATATCACCGGTGGTTACAAAGTTATTTGGCGGTTTAACCAAATCTAGGGATTTAATACTGCTAGATGGAACTTGAGATATTTGTTTATATAGACATTTAACACTACCTATATCAAAATCGGTATAAACATTATTGCCAAAGCTATCTAGCAAGTTGGAGACTTTAAGCGGATTAGCATAAGTACCAAGTGATAGTGCTTTATCTTTTAGAGCTACTAATAATAATCGCTGCCGTTCACCTCTAGCAAAATCACTGCTAGTTTCTCGAGACTTTGCATATAGAAGCGCTTTGGCTCCATTAAAGGTTTGATTACCCTTAAGTGCAATATATGGATTATTATGGTTTTCCCAAGCAATTGTCGGATCGTAAAGCGTTTCAGGTACATTAACATTTACACCGCCAACAGCATTCACTGCATCTTTAAAAGCAGTAAAATCAACTAAGACATTATAATGTATCGGTACTCCCATAACTTTTTTCACTGTTGAATCTAAAGCTTTGAGTCCATCTTTTTCTTGAACAGTTAAGGCATTTGATGATGAAGCTTGTTTAGCAAAAGCATAAACAGCATTAATCTTATTACTGCTATAGCCAGAAGATTTCACCCATAAATCACGCGGTATACTGAGCAGATCAATTTTATTATTAACTGTATCGATACTGGCTAAAATAAGAGTATCAGTTAGATCAGGTCCGTCGTGGCCGGGTCCACCGATACCGGCTAACAAAACGTTAACACGGCTATCTCCTTCGGAATTAAGTTTACTTATAGGAATATTGCCATCACACACCCCCGGGGCTTGACCACCGCCTTTAAAAACCTGCTTTTGCGTAGCATATAATTTATATGCTAAAAATCCACCAGTTAGAAAAGCTAGAAGCGTTAAAGTTAGAGCAGTTTTAGCTATAAATTTAGGCCAAGATTTAGGCCTATGTGGTAATGTTCTGAGCTTCCGGCGCCTCTTTGGCTTATTATTTGTCGATATCCCATTTTCTATACCTCCCGGCTGGTGTCTATGTCTTGGTGTAGCTGATAAGAGTGAAGTTTGCGGTTCAGTACCAGTAACTGTAGGTACTGTTGGATGGTATCCATCTGGTCTATTAAAATCATCAATTTTATTAGCTTGATCTTGACCTAACCGACCATGACCGCGTTTTTCAAACTCTATACTACCGGAGGCTTTTTTAAAACTGTCTGCCGAGATAAAGCCATCTATGCTATTGTGATGGTGTTTGTGGGATCTTTTTTTGAAATTATTTATTTCCATGATTGATTTGAGATTTGCTTATACTAATAATTCTTTGCTCGTTTCCATCTGTTGGGAGTAATTTTGGTTGAATGGAAATGTCAAAGTTTTTTAGAAAGACATCATATGCATATGAAGATTGTTTGATGGCCACGTAGAGGATAGTATAGCGTTTATGATAGATGTAAGTAAACCCACAACTTGGATGTTAGATTTTAAAGTTAAGATATTACAAAATTATGAAAATTACAGAGCTGTTTTCATGAAAATAAACTCTTAACTACCAGACTATATTTCAAACCAATATTCCATATTTTTTATTACATATTACATCTTCCTCTGTTATAGTGGATTAGCTATGGATATACATCCTGAACCAGTACATACATCTGATAGTCAAACTGCTCCAGTTTCACCTTCAACTCTAAACCCTAACACTACTACTGAACCCCCGAACATTGCCAGCCCGGAACCACCCGAAAATCAAGCTTCGAGCGATAGAAGTTATGACGGTCTTAGAAGTATTTTATCAACTGTAGGGATTATTATTCTGGCTCCATTAATTGCATTGATGCTAACTCACTTTATTTTTCAGCCCTACGAGGTTGACGGAGCCAGCATGGAAACTACCCTGCAAAATCAAGACCGATTAATTGTACTTAAAGTTCCCAGGACTTTCGCTTCACTAAGCCGTCATCCATATATTCCTCATAGAGGTGACGTAATTATATTTAACTTAGACACCTCAGCCGAACTCGGCTCACCTGGTAAAAAACAGCTAGTTAAAAGAGTAATAGGACTGCCTGGTGACCATATTATTATTAAAGATGGCAGTATAACAATTATTAATCAAGCCCACCCCAATGGCTTTAATCCCGATCAAACGCAATCTTACGGTAGTGTTATAAAAACTACAGATGGTAATGTTGACCTGGTGATTCCTAAAGACAAGGTATTCGTATGTGGTGATAATCGTCAAAATTCTTTGGATTCACGGGTTTTTGGCCCGGTAGATGCCAATAGTATTGTTGGTAAGCTTGAGCTGAGAATATTTCCCTTCAACAAACTTCAAGTATTTTAAATTTTTGAATTAAAAGTCTTCTACAGTTTTATCCTAAACTAGCTTTTGGTCACTGTGATGATTGACAAGTTTTAGACTCGTCTTAACTTCCTGACAGTCTTTTAATAATGTTTTTTAAGTGATCATCATTAATAAAGCTAATCTCTAATTTGCCGCCCTTAGCAGTCCGTCGTAAACTTACTGATGTTTTAAGTATTTGTGCCAACTTTTCAGTTTGAGGGGTTGTTGTGGCTACCTGTTGGCGTGCTTTTTGACTGGTTTTGGCCCCCTGCTTATGAGCAGTCACATAGTGTTCAGCCTGGCGTACCGACCAACCGTTTTTAATTATTAATTTTAGTAGTTCGGTTTGAAGTTTAATTTCCTTAAGAGCTAGTATTGACCGTCCATGACCTTCGGTTATTTTTTTAGAATCTAAAGCATCTTGGGCTGGAGCTGGTAAACCCAGCAATCTTACAATATTTATTATAGTGGTAGAGTGTTTACCTAGGCGATTTGCGATTTGTTCGTAATCAATATTAAATTGATCGTGTAAACGTTGAATTGACTTAGCTTGTTCAAGTGCAGATAGATCAACCCGTTGAACATTTTCAACCAAAGCAATTTCTAAACGTTCTAATTCTTGGGCAGTCCGAACAATTGCAGGAATAGTTTGCAAACCGACTTTCTGGGCTGCTCGCCATCGGCGCTCACCTGCTATTAAATGGTAAATGCCTTGGTTTTCAGCTGGTGTAACTACAATTGGTTGAAGCATTCCAAAACGCTTAATAGAATTAGCTAGTTCTTGCAAAGCTTGCTCGTCAAAAGTTGTCCTTGGTTGATTCTTGGATGGTTTAATTGAAGTAACTGCTAGCTTTTGAATCCTTTCAGACTCATCGATTAAGATTGAGGAATCAAAATTACCAGGTAATAATGCATCAAAACCTTTGCCTAAACCTTTAGCATTCTTAGTGCTGGGCACGGCTCTGTACCTCCTTAGCAAGTTGTTTATAGGCACGGGCACCTTTGGACCATCTGTCATGTTCGGCTATCGGCCGACCATAACTAGGAGCTTCTGCAAGTCGCACATTACGTGGTATAACGGTTTTAAAAACCTTATTGCCAAAGTGTTTTTTAAGTTCGGACGCTACTTGATCTGACAAAGAAGTGCGGCTATCGTACATGGTTATTAAAACCCCTAAGATTTCTAGTTTAGTATTTAGCCCACCACGTACCCTTTGAATTATATCAAGTAATTGGCCTAGACCTTCAAGTGCATAATATTCAGCTTGCACTGGTATTAATACATAATCGGCTGCTACCAATGAATTTATCGTTAGTAAACCCAGAGCTGGCGGACAATCAATTAGAATATAGTCGTAAGTTTGATTTATTAAAACTTCGCTTAACCTATATTCGCGTTTATCCTCATTTGCCAAATCAATCTCTGCGGCTGCTAATTTGGAGTTAGCTGGTAAAATATTAAGTCCGGTGATTTTGGTTTCACGCGTAGTGGAACTTATGTCTGCACCACCAAACAGCACGTCGTACATTGTAGAGTCAAAAGAATTTTTATCTAGCCCAAGTCCGCTCGTAGAATTTCCCTGAGGGTCAATGTCAACTAGCAAAACCTGTTTACCAGCTTTTGCCAAGTAGGTGCCTAGATTAATTGCGGTAGTTGTTTTACCTACCCCACCCTTTTGATTTAGAACAGCAATAATGCTCATGTTTGTGTTATTCCCTCTCTTCTGATACGAGCTTAGCATTTATAAGAAGACTAGTAAATAAAGTGATTTTCAACATGAAAACTAGCCATTTAATACTAGTTTTGTATATGCTATTTATAAATAGAAAAATGACATTTAATTAAACTGTTAATTGTAAACTTATTGCACAACAAGGTAATTAAAAACGTAAGTTGTATTTGGGCCTGGTATAGTGTTACTACTGATTGAAAAATGCGCAGCAGTAACAGAACTGCTAAAGAATTGGAGTTTAGCGGAGTTGGTATCGGCTGGAGAAAGAAACACCTTTGGATTTGGGCCAAAGTTGTTCGCAAAAGTAACGGTTGCAAATACTCCTGCTGAACTGCATGTAGTTCCAGTTATGACTTCAACCTGTCCAGAAGTATCATTACTTGAACCTAAAAAGACAGTAACAGCAGCGCCATCTGTACAATTTGTAATATTGCCAGGTGAAAGTCCAGTTGTTCCACCGCTTAAGTTTCCGCTAACAATATGTCCGTTGACTGTGATTGTGCCATTAAAGGTTGAGCTACCGTTGACAGTTAATGTTCCGGAACCGGCGGTTTTACCGATAACTACGCTTAAGTTATTAATAGTACCTATATTAATCGTACCGCTAGTAGCAGTCTGAATATTGACGATGCCATTACCTGTAGTATCAACACTTAGGAAAGTAGTAGATCCAGCGGAGTTCTGGACCTGGAATACCTGCGAACTATCAGTTTTGGGTTTTATAGTTAAAGGCGAATTTATCGTACCTAGTAATTGCAGCTGACCACCTGGATTAAAGACGCTAGCACTGGCACCTGCCTCTAGCTGAACTGCATCCAAAATGATATTTCGGCTAGTACCGGCGCCAGTTTGTTTGAAGTAAACATAAGGGGTGCCTGATACAGTACCGGTTGTAAAGTTACAGGTAAAGTATGTCCATGTGGTATTTAGTGTCTGGCCAGTTGCACAACTTGTATCAGTAGATCCGTCATCGGCTCTTCCTACTTCAAATGTCGCCATTGAACCAGAACTCAAACGTGCCCAAAAACTAAGGGTATATTGAGTAGTTGAAGCTAAGAAACTTGGACCGGTACTATAAGTAGCTCCTGAACCAGCCGAAGTGGATGTGGCAATTTGAAGTGCATTGTTACCTTGTTGCTGAAAACTTGAAGTCAGCGACAAAGTGGATCCGGTTTTAGCACTCCATGAAGATGGAACTATAGAATTAGTTGATTCAAAACCACCATTTAAGATAATGTTTGATGTACTCTGATCAGCGCTAAACAGGAATGAACTATTTGCATTTTGAATAATTACATTGCCGTTTGAACCGGTACCACTTTTAGCACCGCCCTGTAAAACTACATTCCCACCGTTTGAATTACCGGAGATGCCATTACCACCAACTATTGAAGCACTACCAGACCCAAACAAATTACTTGCGGCTCCTGCCGTAATTGTCGCGCCGCCGTTAGTTGTACCTCCATTAATCGAAGATCCTCCTTGTAACGAGACTGCACCACCCGATATAAATCCACCGCTTCCTGTACCTCCGGTCAAGCTTATTGCACCACCAGTACTACCAGAAGCACCTGTAAAGCTGGCCGCATTACCACTGGTGTCAATTGTTAATTGAGTGCCACCACCAGCATTACTTAATGTTGTTAGACCATTTAGATTTATATCTGATGTTCTATAAGCAGTTGCACTACTGGCTAGTTCGAGCTGTACGCCATCTATAAAAAAGGTCTCTGCGCTGCCGCCAGATTTTTGCACATAGATATTGGGTGTGCCGGAAATAGTTGAACCAGTAGTAAATGTACAAGTGAACCGAGTCCAAGTAGTATTTATTGTCTGCCCTGTTAAGCAGTTTATATCACTACCCGCTTCTTGGTGACCAACCACAAAGTCGGAAATACTGCCTGCAGACATTGCAGCGTAAAGGCTCAGGCTATATTGAGTACTTGGTAAGAGAGGATAGTTAAACTTAGCACCATCACTAGCTGCAGTAGTCGTTGCGACCTTCATTGAGTTGGAGCCAAAATTAGCAATAGTGTTATCCGTAGTAACTGTGCTTGCTCCTTTAACTATCCAGCCGTCAGGTGTAGTTCCAATAGAACCAGATTCAAAGCTATTATTTCCCACTTGGTTAACGGTACTAATGTTAAGTGCACTAACTCCGCCAACATTTTGTACTTGTAAAAAGTTATTTGAACCCTGTGTACCTTGTATTGTCGCTCCTCCATTAACTGTAAGGTTTCCACCAATACCTACACTCTGAGTGAAATTAGCATTTTCTCGGACATCTAAAGTACCTACAATTGTTGCATTTCCAGCTGTTAAAGTACCGCCCGTGCCACCTACATCGGCATTATTCTGTCCACCAAGACCAACTAAATCAAGTGAACCACCGATTAAAATACGCGAAGTTGAGCTGTAGTAAACCGTTGACCGGACAGTGTTTGAATTATTTATACCTCCAAGAACATACATGTAACCATTTGCTATAGCAGAGCTGGGTGAGGCCAGATTTGCTGGTAAGGCATCAGCGGCGGCATTAGTCTGCCAAACACCTGTGCTACCATCTCCATTGAGATGTGCGTAATATATAGTGTTATTATATGGTGAACCAGGAGAACCTTGACCCCCAATTACATAGGCATACCCATTAGCTGCGACTGCAGTATGGTAAGCTCTGGCATTTGGTAAAGAGTTTACATTAGTTTGCCAGGCACCAGTACTACCATCGGAGTTTAACTTAGCGTAGTAAACCTCTGCATGTTGACCAGCATTACCGCCACCAAAGACATAAACATAACCATTAGCAATAACTCCTGAAGTATCACCTCGAGCAGCTGGTAAGGAGTTAGCATTAGTTTGCCAGGCACCGATGTCACCGTTCGGGTTTAATTTAGCATAATAAACTGTTGAAAGGATTGATGTTGTTTGACCGCCAATAGCATAAACATAACCGTTGGCAACACCCGTGACATTATAAGCTACAGGTTGAGGCAATAGTTTAGTGCTAGTTTTCCAGGCACCTATGCTACCATCGGAATTCAATTTTGCATAGAAAGTGGTTTGGAAATAAGAAGTTCCGTCAAATCCACCAATAACATAAATATAACCATTAGCAACTACTGAAGTTGGCCAGCCTCGATTTCCAGGTAACAAATTTGGACTAGACTGCCAAGTACCTACACTGCCATTGGCGTTTAATTTAGCGTAGTAAGTAGTGTTAGTATAGCCTGAGCTGGTAAGGCTAGCGCCACCAATGGCGTAAATATAGCCATTAGCAATAACTGTAGTTTGTAGTTGGCGATTAGCTGGTAATGCGTTGGCATTGGTTAGCCAAGGTTGTGGTTCGCCTGTATTGAGCCCATCGATAGTAATATTACTGCCAGATGTATCGGCATTAAACAGTTGTCCACCAGCAGCATTTTGAATTTGGAAAGAATTAGTCGCATTGATGCCATTCTTTATAATTACGCTTCCGGGAGTCGCGGTTGCAGTACCGGTACCAATGTTAATATTGCCCGAGTTCGAAGTTGAGCCTATTGCGTTACCAGTAGCTATATTAATTGAGCCAGAACCTACACTTGTAAAGTTAGTGGGTTGTGTAACAAGACCTACATTTACATTGGAATTTGGAATATTAACCAACCCTGAAGTATAGTTACAGATATTTGTTAGAAATAACCCACATGAGACTGACGTAGTAGCACCGTAATAAACTCTGAAATATGGTTGATTTGTCCCATCTTGTAGGTCAAAGTTTCCTTGTGAACCTGTTCCGACTGCAGTTCCAGTTTTAATAACAACATTCCCACCAACGGCATTTCCGGTACCGGCTGCGTTTCCGGCTTGTAAAACAAGATCACCACCTACAAAAGCACTACCACCGGCCCCAGCATTACCAGCTTGAATAGTTAGAGTATTGCCTACAGCATTCGTTGTACGCGTTAGAACATTAATAGTTCTATTTGCTGATTCACCAAACGTCAGATCAGCGGACGGTGTAGAAGTTTCTATCCCTATTCGACTATGAGTGGTATCTGCTACGAAAAGATTGGATGTTCCAGCAGCATTCTGAATTTGTAAGGCCGCTATTGAGTCAGTTTGGTTTTTAAATAGTGCTTGACCGCCGACACCGAAGTTTCCATTAACTTCTAAGGTCGATCCTACCGTTAACCCTCCCTGGATACTGCCGTCACCTGCAATGCTGGCGTTAGTACTAACTGCTAGAGTTCCTACCTCTGCACCACCGGCTTGAAGTTGTTGATCATAAGTACCGCCTAGATCAAACACCTGAAGCCTATTGCCTCCAAAATCTGCTATATAAGCGTAGCGGCCTTGGACCCATAAGGAGATTGGTTGAGTTCCGGTCGCAACTCCACCACCAGTTGTAACTTCACTTGGGCTGGCTGGGTTTGAGATATCAAAGACTTGGAGTTTGTTGGATCCTTCAACAACTATGTAGGCATAGCGACCTTGGACATAAACTGATTCGGGGCCAACTGCAGTAGTAACTCCTCCACTAGATACATCTGTAGGTGTAGCGGGGTTAGAAATATCAAATATTTGCAGTTTGTTTGCTCCAAAATCTGCTACATAGGCGTATCGTCCTTGTACATAAATTGATGAAGACTGAGACCCAGTAGCAACACCACCACTGGAAACGTCTGTCGGACTAGCCGGGTTAGAGACATCAAAAACCTGAAGCTTACTTAGTTCTACTATGTAGACATAGCCACCCTGGGCGTAAATGGCCTGCGGTGAAGCTATCGTTGTGACTCCACCACTTGAGACATCAGTTGGTTTTGCTGGGTTAGAAATATCAAAGATTTGTAGTTTTAGGCCGCCACTGCTTGCTACGTAGGCGTAGCGGCCTTGGACATAAACAGATATTGGCTGCGAGGCTGTAGTTGCACCACCGCCAGTTGTTACCTCCGTTGGGTTTGTAGGATTAGAGATATCAAAGACTTGGAGTTTATTAACACCAGAGCTAAAATCTACAACATAAGCAAAGTGCCCTTGAACCGAGACAGAGATCGGCTGAGCTCCAGTTGTAACTCCACCGCTCGAGACATCACTCGGGCTAGCTGGATTAGAGATATCAAAGACTTGGAGTTTGTTGGATCCTTCAACAACTATATAGGCATAGCGACCTTGAATAGAGATAGAACGAGGGTTAGTCCCAGTACCAACACCGCCGCTAGTTAAATCAGTTGGTTGGGTACCGCTAACGTAAAGCTGTCCGGTAGCTGTCCCAATACTTCCAACGCTGATACGCATATTAGTGGTGTCAGCATTGAAAAGCACTGAGCTTGAATTGTTTTGAATTTGTAAGGACGTAGGAGAGTTAGTTGCCGCTTTAAATAAGGCATTGCCGTTAGCTGTAAAAGACTTATTAGCTGCAATAGTCGTATTTTGATTAAGATTTATAGCAGTGGTGTTAGTCGTTCCGATATTTAACGGAACAGATGTGGCAGTATCCACTAAAGGTGTCAAGATGCTTGTATTTGCCCGACCTGTTCCAGATATGCGAAAATCTGCTACTTGATCTACACTGTTTTGGTTTTGAATGAAGCTCCCTGATCCACCTGAAAGTGCGAAGCCACAGTTTACTGAATTTTGTAAACAAATAGTTCCAGACTCATTGGGTATTAATACACTATTAGCCGCCGTAGGTGTTACAAAACCTAACGTAGTGGTATTTACTCCATTTGTAGCTGTAATAACGCTACTGGCATTCCCTTGTAATGTAAATTGCTGGCCGGTTGCACCGATTGTTAGAGCGGCACTGGGGGTAATAGTGTTAAGAGCAGT
The DNA here is from genome assembly GCA_038231155.1 of Saccharimonadales bacterium (SeqCode). Taxonomy (GTDB): domain Bacteria; phylum Patescibacteriota; class Saccharimonadia; order Saccharimonadales; family JANWIN01; genus JBBRLY01. The sequence goes on along the minus strand of JBBRLY010000014.1, from coordinate 31,747 downwards.
GGTAGAAGTGATGTCGTTGTTAGCACCTAAGACAGCTGCACTTAGGTTGCTTCTGGCGCCAGCGGCAGTGGTAGCGTTGGTGCCACCCAAGTTAATTGGCAATTGACTAACAGAAGATAAAGTGCCACCACCGCCAACTGTAGCTACACCGCTAGATAAAGCCGTAAGAGAGAGAGTACCTCCTGTAATAGTAGTATTTCCACTATGGTCAATTGTAAAGACGTCGGATCCAGTACTTTGCAATTGGAGTAACTTAGCTGTACTAGTATTGTTTATAAATATCGAACTATCGGTTGCGCTACTGTTAGTCTGAGCAGACCCTGGTGCCAAAAGAACTGCCTGCCCAGCGCCCACACAAGTAATTCCTGTCGTACAAATGGTCTGACTAGCTGGACCGGTAGTTGGAAATATAAATGTTCGGCTGTTAGCGCTGAAGGTAAGCTGGTCACCACCGCTACTTAAAGTACTGATGTTATCGAGGTTTAGCGTAGCTCCACTCGATAACGAAACATTACCGCTGTTATCTACTAGAAATTTATCTACTCCGCTAGTTTGAAGTTGTAAAAGATTTCCACCACCTGTGTCATTGATAAAAATGGAGGAATTTGAGTTGCTATTAACTTGAGCTGCCGAAGGACCTAGTAAAACAGCTGTGCCCCCGCCAGATGGACAGGAAATTCCACTAGTACATATAGTCTGGCCAAGGCCACCATTAGTTGGCAGGAAAAATGTTAAACCATTTGCTGTAAATTTAATTTGGTCGTTGTTGGCGGTTACATCAAGTTCATGTCCGGCTCCGGTTTGTTGAAGTGTATTACTAAAGATCTTATTTGTAGCGCCTTGGGTTAAGTCACCAGTCAACGTCAAACCAGCAAAGGTTGGAGAAGCTGCGGTGTTAATGTCTTGAGCTGTGTTAATGATGCCGCTGTTAGCATTAAAGTTAGTAGCATTAAAAGTAGCGATACCCTTAGTGGTTGCATCGGCGGCAGCGTTATTAATGGTAATGGTTGAACCGGCACCGGAGGAGTTAGCTACAGTTAGGGTGCCAGCCAGGCCATCTAGAGAGATCACGCCAGAGCCACCAGAGCCAGATAAACAATTACTAAAGCTAAGTGCTCCGGAACCATTGGTGGTAAGACATTGAGCACTGGTACCGTCAGCTGTTGGTAAGGTAAAGGTTAAACTACCGCTACTAGTTACGCCGGATTGTAGAGTGACGGTATTGTTATTAGTGGAGTTCTTGAAAGCGACTGAGCCGGTATTAGTAGAGCCTGTACCGAGTGTTAAGGAGCCACTTCCCTGTAAGACTTCTGAACCATTGATAGTAATTACGCTGCCACTCTGGGTGATGATGGAATTAGCAATTGTTTGGGCACCGCTGAATACCGGGATCGTACCATTGGTGCCGCCGCCACCAATAACACTACAATTATTGGCTGACGTACAAATTGAATAAGTTCCAGCTGAGGCCGTGGGAAGTTGAAAGGTAACATTTGCTGTCGGTGTTACAAATCCTAATGTAGTGGTGTTTGCCCCATTTGTGGCTGTTATGACACTATTGCTATTACCCTGTAATGTAAATTGCTTGCCGGTTGCACCGACAGTTAGAGCAGCACTGGGGGTGATGGTATTTAAAGCTGTTGTGGAAGTGATGTCATTGTTAGCACCACTAGCGGCAGCGGAGAGATTGAACCGAGCAGTAACAGCATTGCTTGCACCAGTACCACCATTGCCAACTGTTAGAGGTGATGTCAACGTCAAACCAGCAAAGGTTGGAGAAGCGGCAGTATTAATGTCCTGAATTGTATTGATGATACCTGTTGAGCCGAAGAAGTTAGTGCTGTTAAAAGTCGCTATACCCTTAGTGGCTCCATCAGCGGCAGCGTTATCAATTGTAATGGTGCCGTCTATACCAATTGGATTAGTAGCGTTAGCTAATGTGACTGCACCGGTACCTCCGTTGATACTACTTACACCTGCGCTACCTGGACAGGCTTGAAAACTTGGTGCTGCACCTGTATTTGACAACAGACACATACCGGCTGATCCTGACGAAGCCGATTGTAATACACCTGTATCATCTGTTGTGATTGATGAATTAGCTGGAAAACTGCTCACACCTGTACCACCACTAGTAATAGCCAATGGTGTGCTCAAAGTTAAACCGGCAAAGGTTGGACTATTTGTTACAGATATTCCTTGAGGTAATTTAATACTAATGTTAACCCCATTGGCTGATATCGTAACTCCATTTGTTCCTGATAAAGTCAGAGCACCAGTAGAGCCTTGAAGGCTATTTACTAAATTTGTTGGAATATTACTAAGGTTAGCTGCCAAACTAGTAAGTGCGTTCTGATCAGCTACTGTTACGAACTTAGTGCCGTCATAGTAACGTAACGTATTGGTATTTGCGTCTAAGTAAATTTGGCCCTTGGTTGGAGTAGTGGGTTGATCTGTTGGTTGAAGTATTAAACCCTGGTTAGCTTGTACTTGGCCGTTTATAACTACCTTATTAATTCCAATTTGAAACGTACTTGTTGCAGGAGCTAAAGTCTTGGTATTAACTGTTTGAGAATTAATAGTAACTTGCGTTGGTGAGGGGCTTACTGGTTTTCGACGTAATGTAAAGGCTATTAATCCTGTTAGTAACAGAGTAAAGGCTGCAGCAACTATTACCCATTTCCACATTAGACCTTTTTTGGTTATTGACGCTACAGAACTACCTTGAGATGTAATAATCTCAGGTTCTGCACGAGTTGTGTCAGTTGTAAGCTGGTCGCTGTCCTGCATTTTTTATGTTTTTTTATCTGTTTTGGCAATTCTTTTTGTGTTCAGTTGCCGAGTAAAAATTATACTCGCGTTTATAAGAGTAATGCAAGGGGTAGTTTAAAAAACTATTATTAAATACGCTAAACTTATGCCGATTCCAAAAATAAATATCGATAGAGCAATAATTCGCATAAGACTGGTCATTATACTTATTTTGGCTAAAGGATTACGTCCTAAGGAGTTAAAAGAACCTTTCACGGATGCATTAAGTAACCAACCAGTAATTGAAAATGCTGTTAGCAAAACTATTATTGATACAATCATTCTTAACAGACTAACGTCTTTACCGGCAATTCGCTTACCAAGATTTGTAAAAAAATTATTAGTTTTAGGTGTGACAATTGGTGATTTACGATCGCTGATAAGTATTGTAGCTACAATTTTGCCAACAGATACAGTTTGTTTCCCACCGTTAGATAAACTTACGCTGACTTTTTGTGCTCCAACGGATGAAGACGAAAATGACTCCTTTGCAACTGCTAAGTATTTACTCGCTATAGCATTTGCTTGATCACGCATAGCAATTCCGGCTAGGGAGGAAATTATCAGGTTGTCACCTTTCTTAATATCGCCTGCACTGTCGGTTACCAAAAGTGTTGCATCTCCACTCGTGGCAACTCGAATATTACTACCTAAAGGTTGGATATCTATGATTGAACTATTTGCAGGTGCAATAACTCCAATCAATCGTGAATCATTATCAGGATTGGTTGGTTCTATTTGACTATTGCTATTTTTAGCTATGCTAACTACTGTACCAACAGATAAGTCAGTAGTTGTTTGATAGCCCTCGGTAAAAGCTGTAGCGTATACCAAAGTCCAAGTTAAACAGCTTAAAATAAGTCCAATAAGACCTATTAAACTGAAATTAAATATTTTCTTTCTTTGAAATGGGGGCATTGTTTACCCTTATTTAACTATAAGCATTATATAGCAAAACTATTTGGATACTGATTAGATGATTCAGATAGTAGAATAATTACGAGCTAATTTTGGTTATTTTGATTTTGGACAGTTTTTGGCGGTGACCACGAAGTTTATGCACTCGTTTTTTGGCTTTATAACGAATAGCCGTAACTTTATCACCCAGAATTTCCGGTTCTATTACTTCAATATCAATAGTTGTCCCATCTAGAGTCGGTTGACCAATACTAATTTGATCGTCATTTATAACTAATAATGCCGCTAAAGTTTTAGCCTTTGGGTCAGCTAATTTATCAATCTCTAGTTCTTGACCTTCGGTAACTAAGTACTGTTTACCGCCGGCTAAAATTACTGCTCGTTTCATAACCGACTGAGTTTAACAGAGATAGACTTTTATGTAAACCCTTCAAAGAGACGATTTACGTTGCTTTGTCTTAGTTAAATAGTATTGATTAACCATTTTTAATAATTGAGACTCTAAGCTCAGAGTTATTAAGTATTACGGTTTGATTAAATTCTTGTAAGAGATTAGTGTTCAGATCTACCGATAGTGTTTCGGCCATTATTGTTGTTCTATATGCATCAATTGCACTTCTAACATTGTTATCTTCTGTCCGTAATCCTAAAGTAATTCTATCGTCTACATTAAGGTTTGCTTTTTTGCGCGCATTTTGAACAATTCTAATTATTTCGCGTGCATAACCTTCTTGTTCAAGTGACTCGTTAAGTTTAGTGTCAAGCTTAATGCCCATTTTATCACCTCGGCTCACTCGAACTTCTTTAACATTTAGCTCTTCTTTAATTATTTCTATCATTTCAGAGTGACTAGCTGCACTTAAATCAAAATCCAGTGTCACCTTAGCTGTAGCTAGTGGTTGACGCACCTTTATGCCAGCGGTGGCTCGATCTGCTAGTCCTTGACTTATCAGGTCTCGGATAACAGCCATTTCCTTTATAACAATGCCGTTTACTTGACCAGTCGCCGGCCAAACATTGAGATGAACCGATTGACCCTTAGTAAGCTGCTGGAACAGCTCTTCTGCTAAAAAGGGGGTAAATGGCGCTAAAACTAATGAGAGTCGTACTAGAACGTAATGTAGTGTCTTATAAGCTAAGTCTTTGTCTTTATCATTAACGCTTTTCCAAAATCTTTTGCGACTACGCCTAACATACCAGTTAGAAGCATCATCAATAAATGGCATTACAGGTTTAAGGGCATTCGGTATATCATAGGCCTGCATATGTTTATCAACTTCTTCAGTTAATTCGTGAACTCGTGAAACAATCCATTGATCTAAGGGATTCTCTAAATCTTGATAGGGATCATTCAGTTCTCCACTCCATTCCCAGCCGTCCACCGATGCATATAAGGTAAAGAAATCAAACATATTCCAGATCATATTTAATTTTCGATATGTGTCTGATACGTCTTTATCTTGTAAGGAGAAGTCCTCTCCATTTAAAACCGGTGATGATAGCATCAAAAACCTTAGGGAGTCAGCACTAAACATATCCATTAATTCGTTGGGATCTGTGAAGTTACCAAAAGATTTGCTCATTTTTCGGCCGTCATTACCGGCCAAAGTACCAGTCACAATTACGTTTTTAAAAGAGTTGGTGCCATAAAGTCCTACCGACAGAGTATGTAGATAATAAAACCAGGCTCTGACCTGCCCTACGTATTCGGCAATAAAGTCGCCCGGGAAATTTTGCTCAAATTTGGTTTGGTTTTCAAACGGATAATGAAATTGAGCAAAAGGCATTGATCCAGCCTCAAACCAGCTATCTAAGACCTTATCTACACGCTTATAGGTGACTCCATCAATCACAAAAGTCACGTCATCTATCCAAGGCCGGTGGTAATCATCTAGTTCTACACCTGACAAATCTTTAAGTTCAGCATAGCTTCCAATTACTTTAATTTTCTGTTTACCATCTTGATCTTTGGCTTTCCATACTGGTATAGCGGTTGCCCAGAACCGATCACGCGATAAATTCCAATCTGGTGCAGCCAGTATATTTTTAGCAAAACGGCCTTCTTTAAAGTAATTGGGGAACCAGTTAATATTTGCGTTCTGGTTGAGCATCTCTTGTTGTTGAGACTTAACATCCATAAACCAACTGGGGTGAGCTCTGTACATTAATCTTGTACCGCAGCGATGGCAATGTGGATATGAATGTGTTACATAATCTACTTTCCATATGATACCTTTAGATTGCAACAGTTTAGCAATATCTTTATTTACATCCCAAACTAGTTGCCCTTTCCATTCACCAGATGAAAATAAACCATTATCATCTATGTTGGATACAATTGGAAAATCGTATTCTTTTGCTAGTGTATAATCTTCTTCGCCGTAAGCCGGAGCTAAATGAACTACACCGGTACCTTCATCAGTGTTAACATAGCCGGCATCCCAGACTTTGTTGGCATTTTTACCACGATCTTCAAACAATGGTTCGTAGTCTTTACCAATCAGTTGAGAGCCTTTAAATGAATTTAACATTGTATATGGTACAACGTTATGATGGTCATCTATAAACACTTTATCAAGTAATTTTTTAGCGAGGATAAATTTATCACTTCCAATTTGAACTTCTGCATAGGTTAGGTCTTTATTGACAGCGGCCGCAGTGTTAGCAGGAAGCGTCCAAGGCGTAGTTGTCCAAGCTAGTAAATATGCATCGTGATCTTTTAATTTGAGTTTTACATAAACCGATGGATCTGTGACATCTTGATAAGAGTTATCCATTGCAACCTCAGCTTTAGAAACTGGTGTAGCATCATGAGTACAATAAAGTAAGACTTTTTCGCCTTCGTAAATCTTACCAGCCTCATATAGCTTTTTAAATGCCCACCAAACAGATTCCATGTAGTCCTTATCCATGGTTTTATAAGCACCTTTAAAGTCTACCCAACGACCGATTCTAGCAATCGTATCTTCCCATTCGTTACCTGTCTGAACCATATTCTGGCGACAAGCTATAATGTAATCTTTAAGACTAATCTTAGTTCCAATGTCTCGCCTATCTTTTAGGCCCAATTTGCGCTCAGTATATATTTCGGCTGGCAGCCCATGACAATCCCATCCCCAGACCCGTTCGACGCGCTTACCTTTCATTGTCCAGTAACGCGGTACAGCATCTTTAACAATACTGCTCAAAAGCGTACCGTGGTGCGGCACACCAGTTATAAAAGGTGGACCGTCATAAAAAACATAACTATCAGAAGATGGTCTTTGCTCAACTGATTTTTCAAAAATCTGATTGTCTTTCCAATACTTAACCAGATCCTTCTCGTAATCGATCGCTGTGCGCCTGCTATTGGCTTTAAATTTCACCTTACTTCTCCTTTAAAATAAAAAGCCCCTCTTGGATTCAGGAGCTCACAGCTTAGTGAACGGTACCATCCTGATTTAAGGACTTACTTACGGCTGTAACGGGCCTCCCCCGGCAACTTCTACCGCCCTTCACTCTACGAACGTAAAATGAATGGTTCTGGTCGCTCCTCGTGGTTGATAGTCACTTTTTACTCTTATCCTTCGTCGCTTATAAGAGTTAAATGGATTTACCTAATTGTAATTTTAACTATATCTAACTTCTGATATTTAGGCAACTAGTTAGATTGAGCATAAAAAGCTAGCTCGTTCATTAGCGGTAAGCTACCCGTCCAAAACTTAAGCATTTGACCGTCATTACTCAACGCTAAGGCTGCTGGATAAGCATTAATGTCATAAAGTTCAGCTGTAGCAACACCTTCTCGGCTGTCAATATCTAGGACGTCCAACTTACGGCTAGGTTCAGACTGAACAAAATCATGAATATACTCCTCTACTTGCCTGGCATGTTCTGACTTCGGTCTATAAAGTATAAGCACTTTCATTAGGCATATTCTATCACCCTAGCCTTATTTTATGCGAGCAATCAATTAAAGATAAGTTCTAGTTATACTGTAATGATTTGGTTAGCTTAACTACAACCAGTAGTTGATCCACAAGCGGTACAGACATAACAGCTACCTGCACGTTGGGTCTGATTACCGCAGTTGTAGCATAGCGGTGCCGAAGGATCTAAAACTGCCTCAACCTTTTTGCTTTTAGATTGACTGATTAAAGCAGCAGCGTAGGTCGAACCTTCTTCTTCCTTGGCTATAAATTCTACGTCTACTGATGCTACTGCATCTTCAGGTTCTGAAGACATAATCACTTCAGATCTGTCCTCTTTAATTAATTCGTCACCTAGTAAGCTAGTTTGATCAGTTGGCATATCGTCGAGGTTGGCTAAACCAAGCTCTAAACGATCATCGAAAGACAGATAATTTATAGCCATACGCCTAAAGATATAATCGATCAGCGAACTGGCCGTTCGAATATTAGGATCATCAGTAATACCTGCAGGAGCAAAGCTACTGCTTGAAAAAGTTCTTACAAATTTCTTAAGTGGAACGCCGTATTGTAAGCCATAGCTAACGCTTGTAGCAAAAGCATCCATCACCCCACGCAACGTCGATCCCATTTTGGCTAAACTCACAAATAATTCTCCCGGGGTACCATCGTCGTATTCGCCTACTGTAAAGTAACCGCGGATGCCGCCTACTGTAAACTTAAATGTCTTAGAATTTCTAACAGTTTTAAGTTCGTGGCGAATAGCATTTTGGGGAGCACTCCCTGGGACCATAGCTTCAATAGCTGACTGAATGGATGTGGTTTGAAGAGGTAGAGTTTTGGTTTCAACTATCGGAGCCTCGCTGACATCCTTCTTAGCCATGCTAAGTGGTTGAGCTACTTTACAGTTGTCCCTGTAAACGGCTACGGCTTTTAGTCCCATGCGCCAGGCATCTATATGCAGTTGTTCGACATCCTCAATACTAACTTCTTCTGGCATATTCACTGTTTTGCTAATTGCACCAGACAGAAATGGCTGGACAGCTGACATCATCTTGACATGACCAAGGTAGTGAATGGCATTATCACCCATTGAACAAGCAAATACTGCTTCGTGATCTTTCTTAAGATCAGGCGCATCTAGAATTGTTTTTTCCTTGTCGATATAGTTAACTATGTCGTCGACTTGCTTATCACTGTAGCCGAGAGCTTTTAAAGCTCGAGGAACAGTTTGATTGACAATATGCATGGTGCCACCACCTACCAGTTTCTTGACTTTAACTAACCCTAGATCGGGTTCAATACCAGTAGTATCGCAGTCCATCATTAGTCCTATAGTACCGGTGGGAGCCAAAACACTGGCTTGAGAATTGCGTACACCGTAAAGTTGACCTAATTCTACGGCTTCATCCCAAGCACTAGCCGCGGAGTTTAATAACTCCTCTGATACCAAGCTGGCGTCAATCTTAGAAACTTCCAGGCGGTGCATCTTAAGCACATCTATAACTCCATCTTTATCTTTTCTAAAGCCAGCAAAGGGCCCAACTCTATGAGCAATACGAGCACTTGTGGCGTACGCGTGGCCAGTCATAAGCGCCGTAATAGCTGCTGCTTGAGCTCTACCCTCATCGCTGTCATATGGCAGGCCCTGAGCCATTAAAAGCGCTCCTAAGTTGGCGTAGCCTATACCTAACTCTCTATAGGCTTTAGCATTCTTTGTAATACTTTCTGTAGGATACTGGCTGTAGCCAACCAATATTTCTTGAGCAGTGAAAACCAACCCTACTGTATGCTTAAAGGCGCTGACATCGAAACTGCCATCATCGCGCAAATACTTTAGTAAGTTAATCGAAGCTAAGTTACAAGCGGAATTATCTAAATGCATGTACTCGCTGCAGGGATTTGAACCATTAATTCGACCAGCTTTAGGTGTGGTATGCCAACGGTTAACAGTAGTATCAAACTGCATTCCCGGATCAGCACATTCCCAAGCTGCTTTGGCAATCTGTCTAAAAAGGTCTTTAGCTTTAACAGTTTTAACCACTTTACCAGAAGTTACAGCTTTTAACTGCCAATCATCATCATTCATTACAGCTTTCATAAAATCATCGGTCACGCGTACTGAGTTATTAGCGTTCTGATACTGCACACTAAATGCATCTTTGCCATCTAAATCCATATCCCAACCGGCATCTTGTAGGACTCGTGCTTTACGTTCTTCAATTGCCTTACACCAGATGAATTCCTCGATATCAGGATGATCAGAATTAAGTATTACCATCTTGGCTGCCCGACGAGTTTTACCACCGCTTTTAATAGCACCTGCTGAGGCGTCGGCACCACGCATAAAACTCAAAGGTCCCGAAGCAGTGCCAGCACTCTTACCTAACTTTTCGGCTGATGAGCGCAAGCTGCTGAGGTTAATACCTGAGCCCGATCCTCCTTTAAAAATCATTCCTTCTTCTTTGTACCAATTTAAGATCGACGGCATAGTGTCTTCAATAGCTAAAATAAAGCAGGCACTAGCCTGCTGCGATCGTTCTGGTGCACCAATATTAAACCAAACTGGCGAGTTAAATGCGGCTCTTTGGGTTGCTAAAATGTACTTTAATTCTTCTTTGAAGTCGTCTGACTCGACTTTATTTGCAAAATAACCTTCTTGTAAGCCCTGTCTAACCACAGTATCGACAACTCTGTCTACTAAATCTTTAAGCGAAGTTTCTCTTTCGGGTGTACTGGGTGTACCGGTGAAATACTTTTGGGCAACAATATTAATAGCATTTAACGACCAGCCCTCTGGGAATAAGACGTTTTTTTGTTCGAAAACTGGTTTATCAGTCAGCGGATTTTTAATAATAGAATGACGTTTCACCCATTTTAAAGCGTCATATGCTTTAGTTTTGGGCGGTGTAAATAACCTACCAACACCCAAGGTTGTTAATTGTCCCATGGTACCCCCGCTTCTTAAATTGACTATCGGCTTGATTTTAGCCTTTAGTCACTAATTTTTTAATATTATTTTTGTTTAGAGTTATCTCTTGCTGCTTTTTGGCTTTAGCAAAAAGTTGAAAAGATCAGCTCCCCTAGAGCTTTAGGGTCTAGCTTTGATTTTAAAGCTAATTAAAACCCCGGGGGAACTGGCAACGGTCTACTTTTTAATTTTAGATTTGTGCTCCGCTTTGCCATTCTTTAGTTCTCGAATTTGCGATAGTTCTTTTTCAAAACCGGCAATATCCTTAAACCGACGGTAGACACTTGCAAACCTTACATAAGCCACCTCATTTAGCTTAGCTAAACGGTCCATAACAAATTGGCCAATTTTAGAAGAAGATATTTCATTCTCACCTTCTTCATAAAGCTCTTGCTCTATGTCCGTTACTAATCTATCTAATTGCAAACTAGTAATCGAAGTCTTTTCACAAGCTCTATATAGTCCAGCCAATAACTTATCACGGTTAAATAATTCCCTCGTGCCATTGTTTTTTATGACAATTAGCTGAGGTCGTTCTATGCGCTCATAAGTAGTAAAGCGATATTGACAATTAGTACAGGCTCGACGTCGACGAACAGCTTCGCCGTCAGCAACGTCTCTGGACTCAATTACCTTGGTATCTGCTTGGTGGCATTGACTACACTTCATTTTTACCTTCCTAGTCTCTAGCACTCTTGGTATTCAATGTTTTGTTATGGCTTAGTTTATCTGAACGTACAATCACTATATCTCCATATATAGTGTCTATAGATTTGATAATACCTCCACAAATAGCGTTTTGCAAGTCATTATTCGCTGTATTATTTATTACAGAAGTATCCGATTTACTTCTTAATTTTTTTCGTTTTTACTGTTTTTAGACTCGTGGTCTTTTTCGCTGCGTTTGCGGAAACGTCCTAATCGCATAAATGACGGTTTAGCTAATTCTTCTTCGTCTTTATTTTCAATATCCTCTGTATCGGAATCGGTATCAGTTTCATCATGTTCTAAAGACCAGATGTTAGGCGTTTCTTTATGAAAGTCTTCAGCTGCCCGGCCGGAAGCTTCGTCTTGACTACTGAGATCCATATCAATATCGTTCATAGGACTGTTATTACTGTGGGAAGTTCCGTAGTCATCAGCATTAGATACGCTGTCGGTGTCGGTCACTGTACGCTTAGCAAAATATGATGCATCAAAACCTGTGGCTACAACTGTAATAATGATTTCACCATCCAGATCTGGGTTAATAGTAGCACCAAAAATGATATTAGCATCTGGGTCAGCGGCTGAGGTTATAACTTCGGCTGCACTATTAATTTCGTGCATCGCCATATCATTTCCACCAATAACGTTAAATAATATTCCGCGGGCACCGTCGATCGAAACTTCTAATAAAGGCGATTCTATGGCTTGTTGAGCAGCCTGGACAGCCCTATTGTCACCGCTAGCTCGACCTATACCCATTAGGGCTGAGCCAGCATCACTCATAACAGTTTTAACGTCGGCAAAATCAAGGTTAATCAACCCGTGAACTGTTATAAGATCTGATATACCTTGAACGCCTTGTCGTAAGACGTCATCAGCCACTTGAAAAGCTTGCATAAGTGGTGTCTGACGATCAATTGTCTGCAATAATCTATCATTTGGTATAACAATTAGGGTGTCTACGCAATCGCGCAATTTTTCAATCGCAATATCGGCGTTGCGACGGCGTTTTTCACCCTCAAATGCAAACGGCTTAGTTGCAAAGCCAACCGCCAAAATGTCCATTTCTTTAGCTATCTTAGCAACTATGTGACCACCACCACTTCCAGTACCACCGCCGGCACCGATAGTTACAAAAACCATATCAGCACCATTAATGGCTTTTTTAATTTCATCTGTTGATTCTTCAGCTGCTTTTTGACCGACATCTGGGTCAGCACCTGAACCTAATCCTTTTGTAGTATCTTTACCTATGTGAATTTTAACGTTTGCTTTAGAGTGATGAAGAGCCTGAGCATCAGTATTAATAGCTATAAATTCAACACCTTCTACTCCAGCTTCTACCATTCTATTAATGGCTGCTCCACCTGCGCCACCTACACCTATAACTTTAATACGAGCAAAAGTTTCTATGGCCGGGGCAACTTGCTGGGGCATGACTTATAAGATCCTCAATTTACTCATTAACTTAGGCAATTATATCCTACAAAGTTATCGCTAGCAATGCTGAACAATAATTGGTTTGAGGCGCATAATTTAAGTTTGTAGGTCGTATAAATATTTAGGTTTAACGTCTAATGCGTTTAATAAGACTATCGACCAAACCAAATACGCTTTTATTTGGTATACCAGAAGACTGTGAAGCAGTTGGTAGAAGTAACATATCTAGTAACATCAAACCAACAGCGGTGAAGTAAATTGGATCACTTATAGTGTCAACCAGCCCTCCAACAGACTGAAGCTTGCCTACACGGGCTGCAAGTTCAAGTTTATCTTTAGCAAACTCAGAAATACCTGGTAGTTTGGCTGTACCGCCTACCAAAACCACTCCACCTGGCAGTTTGCGCGAACGCTGAATTTTGCGTAATTCTCGGTCGACATACTCCATTAACTCCTCAATTCTGGCCTCAATAATCATTTGAACATCACTAGCATCAAAGTTATGGCGCTTACCACCAGCTGTAATAAGTATCTTGTTAGTTTTCTTAACTTGTTGCAGACTACCATGTTGAATCTTAACCTGTTCGGCAATATCAAGTTCGGTCCTAAGACCAATGGCTAGGTCGTTCGTAACGTATAGTCCACCAATAGGTAAAACTGCTACGTGTTGAACTTCACCGTCTTCTAAAACAATTAGGTTGGTAGTACCTGCACCAATATCCAATAAAACTGTGCCGGATTCTTTTTGTTGACGATTTAATACAGCTTCAGCGGCAGCTAAACTGGAAACAGCATGGTGACTAGGGGTAATATGAAGTCTTTCTAGTAATAAATCTAGATTGCGAATATTGGGGGTTGCGGCTGTCACTATATGAGTATCTACTTCTAAACGCACACCTTGCATACCGACCGGGTCCTTTATGTTATCTTGACCATCAAGCCGATAATTCTTAGCGAAAACTTGAATAATCTCTCTGTTAGGCGGCAGTTTTACAATTGTAGCTGCTTCTTCTACTCGCATTCTGTCTTCATTAGATATTTCCCGATTAGCGGTACTAATAGCGATTACACCTCGGGAATTTATACCTATAACGTGCCCACCGTTAACATTTACTGTAGCTGAAGAAATATGAATACCAGACAACCTTTCAGCTTCAGTAATAGCTTCGGAGATGGCCTGAGCAACATCATTTAAATGAACGGCTACTCCTTTACGCATACCAATATTAGCGGCACTCCCGTGACCAATAATTTGCGGTTTGCCCTCATTGTTAGCCCCATTCATGCCTACTACACAATGCACCATAGAAGTGCCAATATCTAAGCCAACAAAATGCTCAGATGTCTGTTCACGCATGACGCAAGTATAGCGCTTATCTTAGCCTGATGACAAACTTTCAGTTTAAGTGAAATATATATTTATAGGGCTGTAAGTATTTCGGCGCCATCATCACTAATTAGTACGGTATGTTCAAAATGTGCAGCTAAAGATCTATCTTGAGTTTTAACAGTCCAGTCATCTTTATCTATAAAGACATCGTAGCCACCTAAAGTGGCCATCGGTTCAATTGCAATGGTCATGCCGGTAACCAATTTTGGCCCGCTGCCCTTTTTACCAAAATTAGCTATGTTCGGATCTTCGTGCAGCTGATGGCCTACTCCATGACCTACTAAATCCCGTACAATACCAAATCGTCCTCTATCTAAAACTGTTTGAATAGCGTAGCTTATGTCTCCAACTGATATTCCATTTTTTATAACCGATATACCACTTAATAAAGCTTGTTCAGTAGTTCTTAATAAATCATTTAAGAGCTGATCAGAACTAGAGCTGACAATGACACTAATGGCTGCATCAGTTATCATCCCGTTATAATTTACGCCAAAATCTAAACCAACAATATCACCTGGACTTAGTTTTCGATCAGATCGAGGTATCCCATGGACGATTTCATCATTAATTGAGGTACAAAGCACATCAGGAAAGCCATGATATCCCAAAAAGGCTGGTTTGCCTCCTAAATTTTTAAGTTCATTTGCCGCTATATCTGCTAATTCTTTAGTCGAAATACCAGGCTCTGCTTTAGTTTTTAAAAGCTTTAAAACTATAGCTAACATTTGACCACTCTTGCGCATATGGGCAATTTCTAAGTCAGTCTTAACAGTTGTCATCATGATGACTTTTTATAAACAGGTTGAGGTAAACTATTTAATAAATTCATGATTTCATCATGGATTTTTTCAGCAGATTGAGACGCATCAATGTCATAGATATCTATTTTGTGTTTCTTTAGTTCGGCTAATATTGGGACAGTAACATCTTTAAACTCTTCAAACCGTTTGTTTATAGCTATCTCGTTGTCATCCTGTCTGCCTCTTAAAATTAAGCGGTCGTACACTATTGGTTTGTCGGCATATAGATGAAGCACAATTATTCTTGAGAATCGGCCTTTTTCAGCTTGAACAAGCAACCATTTCAGTTGGATCACAGTACGAGGGAAACCATCCAGTACAAATTCATCAATAGGATCAATCATGTTTAAGACATTGTCCATGACGCTGATAACTTCTTGGTCGTTAAGCAATTTGCCCTCTAGCATTTGATGCCGCCTAGTACCAGTTATTACCACTCGAAGTACTTCACCAGTCGAAATCCAAGCATAGCCTTTTTCATCAGCCAACAACTTACCTTGAGTGCTCTTTCCAGCACCAGCTACTCCCAGAAGCATTATCATTGCAGTTTTTCCTTTACTAGTCGGGCAATCGTTGCTCCATCAGCTGTTGCCCCAGTTTTTTGCTTGACGGCCCCAATTATTTGGCCCATTTTTTGAGAGTCTTTGCCAATTTCATTGATGCTTTCATCTATAAATTTATCTAGTTCCGTATCGCTAATTTTCTCCGGTAAGTACTTTTCAATTGCAACTTTCTCATTTAGTTCAGAAGATGCACGCTCCTGATTGCCACCCTGCTTATATAAATCAGCACTTTCCTGTCTTTTTTTAGCCTCTTTGTGCATCACTACTGTTACTTCATCGTCCGTTAAGCCAGTGTCCCTCTTATTAGCTGCCACCTCAACGTATAAAATAGCACTTTTAAGACCGCGCAACGTTTCAGTTAGTGTTTTATCACCAGCCAACATGGCCTGTTTTAGGTCCTGATCAATTGTTTGCTTTAGTGTCATACTCTTACTTTAAGCAGTTTATCAGACAGTTATCTATATCTAAAAACTTCTTACATCGTTAATCTTAAGTAATCTAAACCGCTAGCGCTGACCAAGTTTGATTTTCTTAAGCTTTATAGCTTTACGCTGTTTACGAATAATAGCTTTAGTACGTCGATCGCGTTTACTAATCGGTTTTTCAAAGTATTGGCGTTGTTTTACAACTGCAGCCATACCGGACTGCTGAACCTTGCGATTAAACCGCCTCAGTAAGTTTTCGAGTGACTCTTTAGAGTCTTTGCGCGTAACTTGAATCATGCGCCTTATTCTAACCTATTACCCCCCTGTTGCCAAGGCTGTATTTTGCAAAATAATATTTATTGTTGGGTTCGTTTTTGACTTAGTCGTTGTGATTTTAGCACTATACTTTGTAGTTCTTTGAAAATAGCAAAGTGCTTATTAGTATGGTAAATCTTGGTATTACCTTGTCGTTCAGAAATTAAAAAACCAATTTTTTCTAATCGTTTAAGTTCGCGCTGAATATTGCCAGCGTCTTCTTTAATAAGCTTAGCAAGACCTCTTACATGTGTTTTAAAATCAGGGTACTTAGCATAGACAACTATTATTTTGCGGCGAACCCTGGATGTAATAAATGTATCTAGCATAAGAATTTCATTGTTATTAGAACAACGTAAAGTATACCTGGCTATTTTGACTATTTCAATCTCAATGTTTTAAAAACTTACCAATATATAATAAGGAGCATGTTGTATTACGGAGTTTTAGCAGTTAGCCGAAAGTTTCATGGTAGTGAACCGTTAACCTACTCATTTGATAAAAATCTCCAAGCCGGAGCACTCGTAACTATTCCCCTTAAAAATCAAGTTGAGATGGGTATAGTTATCAGTAAAGTAGAAAAACCAAGTTTTGCTACCAAAAGTATTGAGACTGTCTTAGATTTGGCGCTTTTGCCAGCTGCTAGCTTAAAATTAATTCACTGGCTATCGTATTACTATCCAGCTCCTCTAGGAATAATTGCCAGCCTATTTTTGCCGAGTGGATTGGAAAAGTTGAAGTTCAACTACGAGTATCAATATATTCAACAGGTCACCTCAGTTAAACTACCTCCACTAACCAAAGACCAAAACTTAGTGATAAAAGCTATTAAGACCAATAAGCAAGCAAAAACTTTCATAATTCATGGCGATACTGGTACTGGTAAAAGCCGAGTTTATTTAGAATTAACCAAAAATACAACAAATAATGGCCAAAGTGTCTTAATATTAACGCCAGAAATTGGTTTAACACCTCAGCTGGTTCAGGAGTTTAAGCGAACCATTGGTCACCAGGTTATTGTATGGCACTCTGGGCTAACTCAAGTTCAACGACGTCAAACATGGTATGAGATCTTAGCTTCGACTCAGCCTGTAGTTGTCATAGGACCACGTTCGGCTTTGTTTGTACCTTTTAATGAACTTGGACTAATAGTAGTAGATGAAGCCCACGATACCGCCTATAAACAGGATCAGCAACCTTATTATCAAACTATTAGAGTAGCTGGTCAGTTAGCTAAATTTCATAAGGCCTTGTTTATTATGGGTTCGGCGACGCCCTCAGTAGCTGATTATTACTTTGCCGAGGCTAAAAAAGTTCCAATTCTTAGGATGGATAAGCTAGCTATTAGAAATACCAGCATACCTACCAAAGTTAGTATTGTTAATGGTCGTGATAAGCCTAAGTTTCAACGCAGTACAATTATCTCAGATGATTTAATTGACGCTATTACCAGTAGCTTAGATCGACGAGAACAAGCTTTAATTTTTCTTAATCGCCGTGGCACAGCCCGACAAGTATTATGTCAAAACTGTGGGTGGCAGGCTATGTGCCCTAATTGCGACTTACCAGTAACCTATCACGGTGACCATTATTTACTACGTTGTCACACTTGTGGTTATAAGACTAAGGCCCTTACAGCCTGTCCAATCTGTTCTAGCCAGGATATAATTTATAAAAATCTTGGCACTAAATCAGTTGTTGAGAGTCTTACAAAACTATTCCCGAAAGTAAAAATCCAGAGGTTCGACGCCGATAATAATAAGCAGGATCGTTTTGAACAACATTACAACCAAATATCCGCTGGCAATGTCGACATCATCGTTGGTACGCAAATTTTAGTTAAAGGCTTGGATTTGCCCAAACTTAGCTTAGTCGGAGTGCTTAACGCCGATAGTAGTTTGTCCTTTCCGGACTATATGGCCGAAGAGCAAACATACCAGTTACTTAGTCAAATAATTGGTCGAGTTGGGCGAGGTCATCGTTCTGGTCAAGCTATTATTCAAACATACCAGCCTGATAGTCCGGCAATTACTCAAGCCCTATCTAAAAACTGGTCTGAATTTTATGATACTCAGTTGTCTCAACGTCAAAAGTTTTTATTTCCACCGTACTGCTATCTTCTTAAGTTAACTGGTAGTCGTAAAACTACTGAATCAGCAATGCGAGCGGCAGAAACGCTACACAAACATCTCCTTAATTTAGGTTTGAAACTGCAAATTCTTAATCCTAGTCCCAGTTTTCACGAAAAGTCTAAGTCTGGATATAGTTGGCAGTTAGTTGTTAAAGCAAAAGACAGATCAGAGCTACTAAAACTCATCAAAGCTTTACCGTCTGGATGGAGCTATGATTTGGATCCTACCAATCTGTTGTAGTTAATATCAAATAGTTTATACTGTCTGGAAATGACAGCGACTAAAAAAAGTATTATTGTATTGCCTCATTACCATTTGCGCGAAAGATCTAAAAAAATTAATGTTGTGAATGATGAGGTTAAGCAAGTCGTTAACAACATGCAGGCCGCTACATTAGATTGGGAAAAAGATCGAGAGCATGAAGTTGGCGTAGCTCTAGCTGCTGTTCAAATTGATAAACTGCTCAAAATTATAGTAATTCGCAATAATGCTGATGATAAAAAAGATAAAAGTTTTAATGTTTTTATCAATCCAGAGATTACAAAACATGAAGGTACAATCGAAATAGATTACGAAGGTTGCTTAAGCATACCAGATATATATGGTAAAGTTCCACGCTATTCAAAAGTTCGAATTAAAGCCATGAATATTGAGGGTAAGCCCTTTAGGCTTACTGCAGAAGGTTTTATGGCTAGGGTTTTCCAGCATGAAATAGACCATCTTAACGGTAAAGTTTTCATAGATCATATAAAATCAAAGCGTCAGGCATTTTATAAACTTTTGCCTGACGGCGAACTTAAGCAGCTAGAATATGAAAAAGACATCAAAAGCAATAAATCACTCTGGGAATAGCACTCTAGTATTCTTGGGTAGCGGACCAGTAGCTGCCGAATCTTTAAAGTCCTTACTTAACCATTTCCCAATAGAGGCGGTTATTACCAAAGCGGCGCAACCGCACCATAATGAAGTTGCCCCGGTGGAATCAGTTGCAAAGTCAAAAGCTTTGAAAACTCATTTTGCTAATACTAAGACTGAGCTTGATAAGCTAATAAAGACCCAGAGACTCACAAGCCGTTTGGGAGTAATAGTTGATTATGGCGTCATTGTTTCTAGTGATAGTATTCGATTGTTTGAATTGGGAATTGTTAATAGCCACTTCTCTTTACTTCCACAATGGCGCGGTGCTGATCCAATTACATTTTCAATCCTGAGCGGACAAACTAAAACTGGAGTTAGTCTAATGTTAATAGATGAAACTTTGGACACAGGTAAGTTATTAACGCAAAAAAGTTTACAAATTTCTAACCAGGACACGACTCCGTTCTTAACCCAGCGTTTAATAAAGTTAAGCAATCGATTGTTAGCCGAATATTTACCGCTTTACTTGTCAGGTAAGCTTAAACTGAGAGCTCAGTCACACCCAGATCGAGCAACCTACTCTCGCAAGCTAACTAAAGAAGATGGTCTTATTGATTGGAGTAAGTCTGCCGATCAAATAGAAAGAGAAATTAGAGCTTATATAGAGTGGCCTAAAAGTCGAACTAAAATCGCTGGCAAAGAAGTAATCATTACTGAGGCAGATGCGCTATCTTTTAACCGCCAACGAACTAGTCCAGGTAAAATTGAAATTGTAAAAGCACCTGACTCAATCATTGTAGAGTGCGGTAGTGACTATCTACGAATTAATCGACTCAAACCGGCTGGTAAAAACGAAATGTCCGCTGATGCTTTTATCCGAGGTTATATTAAATAGATGGTCTGATAAAAAAACTTTTGATTTACTTAAGTGAAGGGCTGTTTATACTTCTGGCGCTGGAGATTGTTGGGAAGAGGCTAGGATTTGAGGAGCAGCTTGCTTGATTTCAAGTTTAAGCTTCTCAAGCTCGTCAGCTACTACCTGTTTATAATTAGGAAAGTTAGTTTCCAACCACTTTAAAGCTCCAGCTTCATCATTACGATCAATAAAGCTCTCAAATTCATCTAGTTGTTCATTAGTCATCTGTTCAGCTAACTTCATACCAACGCGCATCTCTAACGTTTCATAAATATGGGCCAACATCTTATTTTTATCGTTAGCTGGTAAATTACCCAGTCCTAACTCATGAAGTAAATTGTCATCCAGTTTAAACATCTATTACCTTTCTCATATTATTTTAACAAATTTGGTTTGTAGATTTTTATCTCAAAGCTATAATTGCCAAAAAAGCTAAAATACAAATAGCAATTGCCGTCCAAAAGCCACTTTTGGCGGCCTGACGGTACAGATCTTCGTTCATCAAAGTTTGGACTTTTTGTTTAGCAGCTTGTGGCAACGTATTGGTTACGGCCTTTTGAATATGGTTATAGGTTTGATAGCCGTTTGTAGTGAAAGAAGCGGCTGCCGGAACCGGAGATTGATTAGCTGTAGATGATCTAGCAATAACCGCGGGTTCGTCTTTCTTTTCGTGACGACGTTCATATAAATTCTCGATAGCCAGGTTTTGATCGGCAGCCTTTTCTACAGCATGTTCAATTACTTCTGGCTTTGAAGAATCAGGGTGACTGATTAATTCTTTAATTTCTTGGGGCGGTAAATCTGAAGAAATGGTTTTTTCAGAAAGGTTTACTTCATGTGCTATATAAATTGGGGGTAGTTTTTCGATTGAATTTATCTCAACTTGATTGGATTGATAGACCAGATTTGAGAGTTGTTCGGCTGTAGTTTGCTGGTTAAGTACTTCTTGATTAAGCTTTTCGCGGTCTGATAATTTTCTCCCAAAGTCTTCTTGTTGTCTTTTGATATCTGCTTGTTCTTGCTTGGTACTTATAGCCTGCTTATTTAATTGTCGGATGGCGCGCTTATCACGCCTTAGCCTACGCCTTATCCGCCTTTGTAATATTTCATCGACTGAAACTGCACCGTTTTTGGTATTGCTATTTCGCTGCTCATAAGTTGTTGAGGCAACTTCTGCCTTTTGCATTGGTGCTTCTGCTCCACCCGTCCTTTCCGGAGGCTCAGTCAAAGTCTCGTATGAGAGAATATTCGGCAAACTTGAGTCAGCTTCAGTTTGGGAGATTGAATGTAACTCTTGGTAACGTTTAATTGCTTCTTTAGATATCGGAAGTACACCATCGTCAATTCCTTCCTCTTGATGCTTAGGGGCATTGTTCAGTTCACTGACAGTTAAAAGATCGTTATTTGGGAATAAGTTAATAGATGAGTTTAACTCCGGTGTATCGACATTTAAATTAGAGCCGGAAGCTACTACTGGCACTATGTCTAGGCCAATAAATCGCCTAAACCCACGACTAAATTGTTTTTGGAGCTTATCTAGCAACCGAAAACGCTTGGTCTTCTCAGGGTAAAACTCTTCTTTATCATCTTCTTCCGGCTGCTGGTTTTTGACTTTTGTTTTGTCCCTGTCACGAAGGTAATTGCCTAAAAAATTTCCAGGTAGAAATTTGCGCCAACGTTTAGGTGTCTTTTCGTCGTTGCCATCATCCGGCATAATTTCTTCCATGGCTTATTCTTATAAGTTTAAAGTGTCCGATTGAGTGTTTCTACTGTGTAGAAGGCTAATCTATCGCCTTCTTGAACGTCAACTTTTGCGGTGGTTTTAAGATTAACTCCACACATTTCACCTTCTACAACTTCTTTGGCATCTTGTGGACCGCGCTTTAAATTAGTAGCTTCGGCTTCCGCTAAAATTTCTTTATCACGTTTGATTCGTACCAAGGCGGGCACTGTTAACTTACCTTTTGTCACTTCACCACCACAAATAACTTCGGTTTTAGTGGTTTTGAAAACACCCTTAACTAATAGTTGACCTAGATCGTGTTCGACTATTTCGGGGGATAACATTTGTGACATTTGCACCTTAGCATCATCAATTAACTCATATATGATATTAAATAACTTCACGCTTACTTTATCGCGTGCCGCTAAACGCTTAATACCACTAGGCAATTCGACGTTGAAGCCGTAAATTATGGCACCACTGGTATTTGCTAAATGTATGTCGTTCTCTGTAATAGAACCTACGCCTGAACCAACTACTCGGACCGCTACTTCTTCGTTATTTAAAGCCTTTATACTATCAATGACCGAAGTCAAAGAACCTTGAACGTCGGCTTTAACTAGTACATTTAATTGGCTAAGCTGATTGCTACGGTTAATAATTCGCAGTAGGTCTTGGCTGCTCAAATCGGTTTTATTAGTTAGTCCTTGTTTGGCAGATTTGGCAGCTTGAGTCAAATCACGAGCCTGTTTTTCACTGGCAACAGCTTTAAATTCATCGCCAAATTCAGGTAATTGTTTAAAGCCAGAGATAACTACAGGTGTCGAGGGAGTAGCTTGGGTGATTATTTGAGCCTCAGTAGTCTCTAGGTTGCGAATTTTGGCATAGGTACTGCCAGCCACTATAAAATCGTTGGTACGCAGCGTACCAGCCTCTACTAAGGCTATAGCTACTGCTCCTCGGCCCTTTTCCATATGTGATTCAATAATCAAGCCGCTAGCCGGTGCATTGGTGGGAGCTTTTAGTTCTTCAACATCGGCTACAAGCAGTACCATATCCAGCAATTGATCGATGCCCTGCTTAGTTTTAGCTGACACTTCTACTACTACAGTATCGCCGCCCCAGCCTTCTACCATAATATCTTGCTCAGCTAGTTGCTGCTTTACTCGATTAGGATCAGCACCAGATTTATCTATTTTATTAATAGCTACAACTAATTTGACTCCAGCTTGACGAGCAAATTTAATAGCTTCTACAGTTTGAGGTTTAACCCCATCATCAGCTGCTACTAAAATAATAACTACATCAGTTAATAAAGCACCGTGCTGGCGTAACGCCGCAAAAGCCTCATGACCGGGAGTATCCAAGAAAGTAATAGTGCGATCTTTATGTTTAGTCTGATAAGCAGAAATGTGTTGGGTTATGCCACCATGCTCACGTTTAGCTACTTCAGCTCCCCTAATGGCATCTAGCAAACTAGTTTTACCGTGATCAACATGACCCATAACTGCCACTACAGGTGGCCGTGGCTCTCCTTCATTATTGGCTTTACGGCGTTCTTTAACAATCGGCTGAGCTTCAGCCTCTTGTTTGGTAAGGTCAAAATCTAAGCCAAGTTCACTGACTATAATTTGAGCAGTGTCAAAATCTATACGCTCATTAACAGTGGCCATGATGCCATTTTTCATCAGCTCAGTAATTAGCTTAGATACTGGAATCATCAGCTTGTCGGCCAGAGCGCCTACAGTGATATATTCTTCGATTTGGATGGTACTTGCCATATATTTAGCGCTCCTTTCCAGCTACAACCTGCCTAGTTACATTATTTAGTGCTTTTTTTAGTATTTTTTAAACTAAGGGCTATCTTACGTGCTTCAGTATCTATATCAATAACTTTAAATTGTTTCTTTTCATTAAGCTGGAAGATTTTCTCAGGATCTATGCTGTCGTCATTGCCCATTTCAGATACATGGACTAGGGCCTCAACGGCTGGAGATAATTGTACAAAAGCTCCAAACGGTGTAATACGAGTAACTTTACCTTCCACAACATCATCTTTTTTAAACGATTTAACCTCTTTGAGCCAGGGGTCTTCAGTCATCTGCTTAAGCGATAAGCTCAAGCGGTCTTTATCAATAGCAATAATTTTAGCTTTAATGGTTTGACCGGTTTTAACGTAGTCTTGAGGATTTTCTACTCGTTCCCAGGATATTTCAGATATATGGATCAAACCTTCTATGCCATCTACATTTACAAAAGCACCGAAGTCAATCACACCTGTAACTACTCCCTCTACAACATCGCCAACTTTAAGTTCAGCAAAGCGCTGCTGCATATCATCTTTGATAGCTTCTTTCTCCGAAAAAATCAGTTTATTATCTTTGCGGCTAACATCTAAAATCCGCACCCGAATCGCTTTATTAATCAAAGAGTTGAGTTTCTGTAAAATTTCATCCTTATCGGCACCTGATACTCGAGGATAATGTCCTGCTGCTAATTGCGATACAGGTAAAAAGCCACGAATACCTTCTAACTCTACAAGTAATCCGCCTCTATTAGCATCGTAAGGTGTAATATCAATAATCTCTTGGCTGTCAAAAATCCTTTGTAATTCGTCCCAACCTCGGTCTTTGGCAACCCGCTTCATGCTAAGTAGCGCGTAACCTTCGTCCATCTCCGGGTCTACAATACTTGTGGTAACTTTTTCACCTTCTTCTAGTTTTTGGCCTGCGCCAATTTCGCGGCGCATTACCACACCAACACCGTTGGCTCCTAGATCAACCCAAATTTCGTGTTTTCGCACTGAGGTAATAGTACCCTCAGTAACATCTCCAGTTTTTAGCTGCTTGACTTTTGTGGACTCCAGCAAATCGTCCATAGTTAATGTTGCTGATTTTGGCATTTTAAAAAATGCCTCCCTTCATGATATTTCCATCAAGCTAGGTGAGAGATTGTTAGTACCCAACCTGAAAGATTAACTATATTATATCTGTTATACCCGCTTAAGTAAAGAGATGCAAAATTAAGCATTGTTTATTGATACTTTGGCAATTGCCCTTATACTAATGATATGTTTTTAGCAATTGATATTGGGGGTACTAAAACGCTGCTAGCTGTTTTTGACATTTCTGGCACAATTGTTAATAAAGTTAAGTTCCCTACTTCTCAAAACTATAAAACATTTATCAATGACCTTAAACTTCATATTGATAACTTAGGAATAAAAGATTTTAAAGTTGGTGCTGCAGCAATACCAGGTCTTGTTGACCGTGAAAACGAAAATGGTATTGCCTTTGGTAACTTACCCTGGAAAAATGTTCCGATTCAAGCCGATATTGAAAATATTATCAATGCCCCAGTTTTAGTCGAAAATGATACAAGAGTTGCCGGCTTATCGGAAGCAAAACTTATCAAAGATGAGTTTAATAATGTACTTTATGTAACTATTAGTACCGGTATTAGCTCAGGACTAATCGTGAAAGGTGTAATTGAACCTAACTTTGATGATAGTGAAAGCGGCCATATGTTGTTAGAACATAAAGGAAAACTACAAAAATGGGAAAGCTTTGCCTCAGGTAAAGCTATACTAAAGAAATACGGCAAACAAATTAGCGATATAACAGATCAGGAAACGCTTCGTAGTATTGCTCGTAATATTGCATACGGCTTAATCAATTTAATAGCTGTTATTCAACCAGATGTAATTATCTTAGGCGGTGGTGTTGGTGCCCATTTTGATAAGTTTAAAACAGCGTTAGTTGCTGAACTTAAAAAACACGAAATGCCTCTGGTGCCTATTCCCCCTGTAAGAGGTGCAAAAAGAGCTGAAGAGGCTGTAATCTATGGCTGTTATGAATTAGTTAAACAACATTATGGAAGAACTTCTAAATAAACTAAGGCGGGGGTTTCCGCAGATTAACTTTATTGCTGGAGACCGATTTTCGTGGTCACCAGCTAAAAGCCAAGTTATTTATAATGCTGCTACAGATAAAGAAGATCAATTTAACATTTGGTCACTACTACATGAACTGGGACATGGATTACTTGGACATAATACTTACGATTCAGATTTTGAACTTCTAAGCTTGGAAGCCCAAGCCTGGTATAAAGCTCAGGAAATAGCCAAAGATTACAGCCATACCATAGATCCAGAGCACATTCAGGACTGTCTGGATACTTATCGTGATTGGCTATATCAGCGCAGTACATGCCCAGTATGTACTAGCTGCAGTCTACAAATAGATAAAAAGACTTATTGTTGCTTTAATTGTGGCTCTACTTGGCAAGTATCTTCTTCGCGGCTTTGCCGCCCCTATCGTCGCAAACAAAAAGAGATCCTCGTTTAGAGAATCTCTTTGTTAGCACTAAGAATACTTAAGCGTTTTTCTTAGTTCTTCGAGAAATGCGGCCACCCTTAGCGCCAGCAATACGGGCTAATTCACGATTAGCGAAAAAACCACCAGTACGGCCTTTTTTACCACCCTGAGCACCGATTTTAGCATAAAAATCAGCACCGTATTTGCTTTTGTTGGTTGCAGCGGCTGCTTTACCGCCTTGTTTTGTTCCTGCCATGTTTTACTCCTATAATTTAACTTGTTTTGCCACCCCGTCTCTATACGGGTAACAAAAAGGGTCACAGAGGACCCTCTTTTATTCACCGAATTAATAATATCGTACCACCTCAACCCGCTCATGTCAATCAATTTTATTTTTTAGTTTAAGTAGCGTTAGGGTCGGTGTAGTCAGTGCGGATAACTTCTACTATACCGCCGGGACTCATAGCACCCTCAACATAAGGTCGTTCAATTAAACGAGTTAAAGCTATCTCTCCCCTAGCCACCACACCCGATATACCGCCTCTATCTACAGTATCTTGGAGTAGCGCTAAGCGTGCCACAACTCTGGCCGCAATATTTATTTTTGCTTCGATTACCTTTGCAGTTTTCCAATCCGGTGCTTCTAGCAACTCTTGCGGTACCAACATTACCCTACTTCGATCTGGGTCGGCTTCAACACCTATACGTTCAGCCCTATAGATCTCACTAGCTGCAACGATAATACTGTCTCTATTTTCTACAAATGGACTAAATTTAGTCATAATAGGTCTCACTCAATTATTTAGAATAGGCTAATTATAAATTATTATCATGCTTATGTCAATAGCATAGAGATCTTCAAATAAAAAGAGACCCCTAAAGGTCTCCTTTTATATAATTCGGCACCGTGCTATTTTCCCAGGGGTGAACCCCAAGTATTGTAACCGATGGAGGGCTTAACTTCTGTGTTCGGCATGGGAACAGGTGTTTCCCCTTCTCTATGGGCACCGACCATTTAAGTATGTAAGTTAATACCAAGGTGGACGAGGTCCAAGTCAATCGCAATGGTGCTGATTTGCACCAATAACTAGTCATATTTTTGCACTTTTGCTATGAGCTAAACCCATAAAGGTTTTACTCATAGCTCATAAAAAGTCGATGGGACTATTAGTACGCTTCGGCTCCATACGTTACCGCACTTTCACCTTGCGCCTATCAAACTGATCGTCTTTCAGTGTCCTCATAGGGAAATCTAATCTTGAGGGCAGCTTCGCGCTTAATATGCTTTCAGCGCTTATCTGTGCCGCACTTAGCTACCCAACTATGCTCTTGGTAGAACAATTGGTACACCAGCGGTGCGTCCATCCCGGTCCTCTCGTACTAGGGATAGCTCCTCTCAAATTTCCTAGCGTCCACAGCGGATATAATCCGAACTGTCTCACGACGTTCTAAACCCAGCTCACGTACCACTTTAATCGGCGAACAGCCGAACCCTTGGAAGATGCTCCACCTCCAGGATGTGATGAGCCGACATCGAGGTGCCAAACAGCGCCGTCTATGTGAACTATTGGGCGCTATAAGCCTGTTATCCCCGGCGTAACTTTTATCCGATAGCGCTGCCGATACCACACTCATGTACGAATGTACTCAACAGCGGAAAACTTACTCCCACTTTCGTGCCTGTTCGGGATGTATCCCTCACAGTCAAGCTGGCTTATGCGTATACACTACCACT
Source organism: Saccharimonadales bacterium (SeqCode) (assembly GCA_038231155.1). Taxonomy (GTDB): domain Bacteria; phylum Patescibacteriota; class Saccharimonadia; order Saccharimonadales; family JANWIN01; genus JBBRLY01. The sequence goes on along the minus strand of JBBRLY010000014.1, from coordinate 3,815 downwards.
ACGATTTCCATCCGTAGTTAGCCAACCTTTGAACGCCTCCGCTACTCTTTAGGAGGCAACCGCCCCAGTTAAACTACCCACCAGACACGGTCCTGAAGCCAGAAACTACAAACAATCCAAAATATAAATTATTTGCAATTTGTGGCCCCAGTAAGAACAAGATTGTAACAAGGGTGGTATTTCACTGGCGGCTCCACTCCGACTAGCGTCAGAGCTTCAAAGCCTCCCACCTATCCTACACATGTTAAAACCTGGTCCAATGTCAAGCTGTAGTAAAGCTGCACGGGGTCTTTTCGTCCTGCTGCGGACAGACGGCATCTTTACCGTCAATGCACTTTCACCGAGCTCTTCGTTGAGACAGTACCCATATCATTACTCCATTCGTGCAGGTCAGAACTTACCTGACAAGGAATTTCGCTACCTTAGGACGGTTATAGTTACCGCCGCCGTTCACCGGGGCTTCAGTTCAGACCTAAGAGTCATCCCCTTAACCTTCCGGCACCGGGCAGGAGTCAGCCCCTATACATCCACTTTCGTGTTAGCAGAGACCTGTGTTTTTAGTAAACAGTTGCATGGGTTCTTTAGTTGCAGCCCAGGCTCATCGCAAGCGATGAACTGAGTCAACAAGTTAACAAAATAGCCAAGCTAACGAGAAATATACTCGCTGCTCGCTATCAGAAACTCGCTAACAACTCTTCACTTATGAAGAGCCTAGGCAGACCTTATCCCTAAGTTACGGTCGCTGTTTTGCCGAGTTCCTTAACGAAGAATCACTCGTACGCCTTGGTCTTCTCGACCTGAGCACCTGTGTCGGTTTGCGGTACGGACAGCTATGTACACACGTTTAAAGCTTTTCTGGCCAGCACGTTTACAAGAATCAGCCCAAAGGGCCTTTCATTAACAGCCGTTAAGCTGCTTAGACGGATATAACCATGAATCCGCTCTCGCTAATATGCCGTGCACTTTAAACAATACAAAACTGGTACGGGAATATTAACCCGTTGTCCATCGTCTACGCTTGCTCGCCTCGACTTAGGACCGACTAACCCTGGGACGATTACCGTGGCCCAGGAAACCTTGCTCTTTCGGCGGGCAGGATTCTCACCTGCCTTATGGTTACTCATTCCAGCATTCTCACTTGATACCGCTCCACTCAGACTCACATCTGAGCTTCGATGCAATATCAACGCTCCTCTACCACGCAAGTATGACGAATCATACTCGCATCCATGTCTTCGGTAATATGCTTTAGCCCCGTTACATTTTCCGCGCAAGATCTCTTGACTAGTGAGCTGTTACGCACTCTTTAAATGAATGGCTGCTTCTAAGCCAACATCCTAGTTGTATAAGAAATCTCACCTCGTTTCCCACTGAGCATATATTTAGGGACCTTAGACGATGGTCTGGGCTGTTTCCCTTTTGAGCGTGGAGCTTAGCCCCCACGTTCTAACTGCCGTAGTTCCACATGTAGTATTCGTAGTTTGTCAAGGGTGGGTACCGTTACCGGCCCCATTCCGAAACAGAGCTCTACCCCTACATGCTACCGTACGACGCTAGCCCTAAAGCTATTTCGAGGAGAACCAGCTATCTCCAAGTTCGATTGGCATTTCACCTCTAACCACAGGTCATCCGGGAGTATTGCAATTCTCTACGGTTCGGTCCTCCACGTGGTTTTACCCACGCTTCAACCTGCCCATGGCTAGGTCACCTGGTTTCGGGTCTATTTGTTAATACTAAATCGCCCTATTCAGGCTCGCTTTCACTATGCCTCCGCCTTAACGGCTTAAGCTTGCATTAACAAATAACTCGCTGGATCGTTCTACAAAAAGCACGCCGTCACCGGACAAGCCGGCTCCGACTCCTTGTACGCACATAATTTCAGGTTCTATTTCACTCCCCTTCCGGGGTTCTTTTAACCTTTCCCTCACGGTACTAGTTCACTATCGATCGTAAGATATATTTAGCCTTGGAGGGTGGTCCCCCCAGATTCAGTCAGGATTTCACGTGCCCCGACCTACTCGACAATACAAATGATAAGGTTGCTTCACTTGGTATACCTGGCTTTCACAGTCTTTGGCCCGACTTTCCAGACGGTTCTACTCGCTCCGCAATTTTTTACCTTATACAGATGAGGTAGCATCTGTTGCCAATATCGAAATCCGCTAATGCGGAGCTCAATACTGGTATCTGTAATGTCACAACCCCTTATTACCATTCGCCTACCAACTTATCCATCTAATAAATTACCAGATGGAAGATAATAAAGTTTGGGCTATTCCAGTTTCGCTCGCCACTACTCCCAGAATCGTTGTTTACTTTCTCTTCCTCGCGTTACTAAGATGTTTCAATTCACGCGCTTACCACTACTTAACCTATGAATTCAGTTAAGCGTTATGAGACATGACTCTCACAGGGTTTCCCCATTCGGAAACCTTCGGTTCAAAGCTTGTTAGACAGCTCCCCGAAGCTTATCGCAGTCTACCACGTCCTTCGTCGGTATCTTACGTCAAGGCATCCTTTATGTGCGCTTGAGTAACTTTTTACGTTTGTGAAAAGTCACCCCGAAGGGTTTCTAATCACGTTTTAGTGCAAATTTTGGTCTTCAAAAAGAAGACCTATATGACTAGTTATTGGTGTTAACCAACAACTATCTTATTGCTATGTCGACCAAATTGTTAAGGTTCGTCTGGTTCCAAAGGGGCTAAAAATAAAAATCGCCCCGTTGGAGGCGACCAGCTAGCAACAAACAATTCTGCTACCTATAGGTAAGCCTCCTGTGTGTATGATTGTTTGCTCATAGCTGATCTCCAATTAGAACTTAGTAAGTTTAGCATTTTAAAACAGAGGTAGTCAAGCCAAAATTGCTGTTAAACTTGCAACAGTATAGTCTCTATTAAATACGATTATGGTGGAGCATATCGGATTCGAACCGATGACCCCCTGCTTGCAAAGCAGGTGCTCTAGCCAACTGAGCTAATGCCCCATATTAAAAATGGTGGGGCTACATGGACTCGAACCATGGACCTCGTCATTATCAGTGACGCGCTCTAACCAACTGAGCTATAGCCCCTTATCACAACCGCTGTATTGTAACCAAAACCCCTGTTAATCGCAAGGATCATGTAGCTTTTGTTTAAATTTTATATTTAAAATAAAAATAGCCCTCTCGCAAATGGGCTATTTCTATGGCTTCTCGCTTAAAAACTAGATAGTGCAATCAATCGTCAGAATTAAACTCTTTTCCTTATAAAATAACTATCGAGTTCAGCTTAGTTACTTAAGGATCGCCTCGCTTCAAAAGCTCTATAAAGGCCTTTGAGCGTCAAGTTAACTCCCTAGAAAGGAGGTAATCCATCCGCACCTTCCGGTACGGATACCTTGTTACGACTTAGTCCCAATCATCACCCCTACCCTAGGACCAGATAAACTGATACGTCAGGTATTGACGACTTTCATGACTTGACGGGCGGTGTGTACAAGACCCGGGAACGTATTCACGGTAGTGTGCTGACCTACCGTTACTAGCGATTCCAGCTTCATGCAGGCGAGTTTCAGCCTGCAATCCGAACTGAGACCGGTTTTGATGGGATTTGCTCCGTCTTGCGACTTGGCTGCCCTTTGTACCGGCCATTGTAGCGTGTTTGTAGCCCAAGGTGTAAGGGAAATACTGACCTGACATCATCCCCTCCTTCCTCCCTGTTACCAGGGCAGTCTAGCTAGAGAAATACAACTAACTATAAGGGTTGCGCTCGTTGATGGACTTAACCAAACATCTCACGACACGAGCTGACGACGGCCATGCAACACCTGTCACT
>JBBRLY010000011.1:0-2213 GCA_038231155.1 Saccharimonadales bacterium (SeqCode) | reverse complement strand
GATTGCACCCATTAGGTCTTGATTGCGTCCTGTAGATTTTTTGTTAGGTTTGACTGCCCTTATGTCGGTTATAGGGGTGTAGTCGACCCCAAGGCTATCTCTCCACATCTCAGCCCACTGCTCAGTTTTGATGTAGCTATGAGTTAAGTAGCTACTTTTAACAGCCAGTAGAACGTGAAAATGTGGATGTGCTTGACCTGTCTCTGACTTAGTAACCTCTGTAGAACGGGCATAGCCAACAACGACCTTTTTTAAGCTAGGTTTCCTCATGAGCTTGGTAAAGGATTTACTCATATGTTCGAGGGTGGGGCGCAAAAACTGCACATCACAATTTTTCACGGTCAGGGTCAGAAATAAAAACTTAACCGTCGGGTTGGCTTCTGCCAGCTTGGGGATACCATCGAAAAATCTTTTACGCCACACTCTAGTTCTAGCCATTTGACAGGTCGGACACATCCTAACGTGGCAGAGGTAAACCGACTTGAGCTTAAGGTTTATTGTGCCGTCTTGGTCTGGGATTAGGTTAAACCCTAACCGTTTAGCGCAATCATTGGTACGCTCTGCCAGTCTTTCGTAATTAGCGTCATGGAAATATTTACTTACAATTTGGGTGGCTGCACGGCTTGAATCCCATCGGCTATCTCTGTTAGAGTAGTGCTGAAGCAATTCAAAACCTGCTGTTGGTTCAGTGGGTTTCATAAAAAAGCGGTAGTGGTGTTTCTTCGTAAAAACAACCTATCGCTTTTTTACTACATAGTCAAGCCCCTGAAACAAATATCCCTAAGGCTATCCAGCCAATTTAGCCCTGTACAATAACCCTCTAATAGTATCAAGTAAAGTTAGAAGGATTTTTTATGTCAACTTTCTGCCAATTTGGCGACGTATGCTAAAATCGCAACAGAGCCGATGCGTAAAACTTAAGTTTTGAACAGCGCGACGACTGCGGTTCAAAAAAAAATAACTAGGGCAAAACTTTTTAACAATTAGCCTACTTACTCAGTTCAAAGTCTAACCACAGACTTTGTGTTTTGAATCTACGGTAAGTACATGTAGATTGCGTAGTATCTTAACATCAATCTTTGGTTTAACATCGTCCACCTAGATATTCTGTGAGGGGCTGCTCTGTTTTACCAGTCGTTCATAAACCACGACGTGCAGGCTAGCACCTTCATCAAGGTACGGTCTGCGACCTTGACGCTAATTGGCAAGCCAATTATCTACCTTGACTTGGATGCTTTACGCCTTACCGTGTGGCTTATTCACTGGTAGTTGTGTGTGCGGTGGTGGTATCAGTGCATGTGTGTACTACTAGGTTGGCTTCTATCTATTTCTTGCTTACCAAATGTTCTAAATAGTCACGGCGGCAACATGGGCAATTTTCTAAATCAAACTGTGTCTTAAATTCTTCTTCAGTCATTAATACTAGGTCTCCTTGAAAAGTATTAGCAGCAACGGTGAATATATTGATCACTTCTTCTAATGATATTTCCATTATGATTTGTCCTTTTTTAGTTCGGTTTGTGCTTCCATTATATCATTTTCTTACATTGGTTGTGTGGCTACTAGGTAGACTAGATACCTGATTGACATATTCTCTTCTTTTAGAGTTCTCTTTTGAAAAGCGAACTTCTCTTTTAGACTTCCATCGCACAAGCGATAGATAAGAACGGAACTAAAACCGAACTTCTCTTTTAGAGTTCTCTTTTGAAAAGCGAACTTCTCTTTTAGACTTCCATCGCACAAGCGATAGATAAGAATGGAACTAAAACCGAACTTCTCTTTTAGAGTTCCTATCAATCAGCAAATCTAACATATTTCTTAATTGAATAATTCCAGTTAAAGAAAATCATATTTTCAGCTTTCATTTCTTCGGTGCCGCTTTCGTCATTTGCTTCTAAGATTTCTTCACCTTTCACGTCACCATTTTTAATAAAGTCTCGAAATATACCAGACAAATTAATTTGTTTAGTTCCATGAAGTTGGTTACTTAGTTCGATAAACCACTGGCGATCGCCAATTGTCTCCTTACCTACCATGTCGCCTACTTTTACCGTGTACTTAGCCGTCTCACAGATTGCACCCATTAGGTCTTGATTGCGTCCTGTAGATTTTTTGTTAGGTTTGACTGCCCTTATGTCGGTTATAGGGGTGTAGTCGACCCCAAGGCTATCTCTCCACATCTCAGCCCACTGCTCAGTTTTGATGTAGCTATG
>JBBRLY010000010.1:0-1247 GCA_038231155.1 Saccharimonadales bacterium (SeqCode) | reverse complement strand
TTAAACTTTCAATTGTAATTGGGCAATTATACTGACTGGCAATTTCTACTAAATTCTTACAAGCATCTCCCAAAGTGGCTTCAATTTGATTACTGGTACGGTCATTAATATTTATCTTAATCTGTCCTCTAGCTTTTAGATTTCCTGCACTATCACAATATGCCCATCCAATTACACTCCTGTTTAAGTCCACACCTAACATCCCATTGCTGTACTTAGATTGGTATGGGATTTCGGCTCGATCCACTGTACAGAATATATACCACTGACCGCATTTTCTCACAAATCTAAATGTTAATGCTTTGCCTTTTGACAAGGCATAATCTAGATCGGATTGCCCATAGGTAAACTTAATCCCATCAGCTTTTATATATTTCCCGAATTTTGGCATTAATGCCGGTGGAACATTAATTTTTATCACACCATCTTTGGTCAACTGACAGTTAACATTTCCTTGAGTTTCATCTTTACTACCAACCAGCATAAATTGAGAATTCCTAGCATTTCTCCAATCTTTTAGCCATTCTTCATGACTAGAATAACCATTGGCTTCTAGGTTAAACTGTGCTTTCCATAACTTCTTAGAACCAAATATTAAAGATGGCTGATTTTTTTTTAACGATGATAATCTACATTTTAACATTGCCAATCGGCGCTGTTTATGGTGGATTTCTCTTCTGATAAAATCAGAAAGTGATTGGTTTTTACCTAACCCACAATGAGGAGTAGTTTGGTTTAGTTGCTGATTTTTATTATCAATGGATTTCGATAAACCTTTAATTTGGTCTGATAAATTCTCTATTTGATTTTGATAACACTCTTGCCGACTAGCTATCTTTCCTTTGATACTGGAATGAACTGAATTAAACTGTCTAGCATTTATCCCATATATCTTTTGGTAATTACGTTTTAAATCGTTAAGCTTCTCCCCTCTAGACAATGCTTTATATAAGTCACGTTCAACTTTGCCAAATAATACCCCCATCAACTCACAAAATTCGATGATGGATTCTGGACATTTGGTTTGATAAGTTACTTGACTCATTATTTAAGCTCCTTTGCCACTTCTCTCAACTCTATCTATTAACTTCTTATTCTTATGACTTCTACTACCATATAGTCTACGTATAGGTTTAATCTTGCCCTGCTCCTCCCATCTGAGTAGGGTTCTAGTCGTGTACCCAATAGCTCTGCTGCTTGTGCGAGCTGTAATTCCTGACATAATACCTATAATATAACTCATATGT
>JBBRLY010000009.1:0-51610 GCA_038231155.1 Saccharimonadales bacterium (SeqCode) | reverse complement strand
GGACTTACCAGGACTAGACTCCAAGTCTAACCTAGGACCAGGTAGTAGCTATTCCTACCAGTTTACCCAAGTAGGTACATTCAGCTACCATGACGAACTTAACCCATCTACTAATGGCAGTGTGGTGGTGAGGTAGGGGGGTTAACTCAATTATTGACCTAGGATATAGAAAGCCTAACCTTAGACTCTAGATTATTTAGCTGTTTTAGAGTATAATTCTTGGACTTTATGAGTGATGTTATTGCCGTCAGTGGGGCCAGAGAACACAACCTCAAAGACATAAGTATAGATATTCCACGTGGCAAACTAGTAGTTATCACAGGTCTATCGGGGTCAGGCAAATCAAGCTTGGCCTTTGATACAATTTACGCCGAAGGCCAAAGACGCTACGTCGAATCTTTAAGTTCTTATGCCCGCCAGTTTCTTGGCCTTATGGAAAAACCAGATGTCGATCAAATTGATGGACTGAGTCCAGCAATAAGCATTGATCAAAAATCCACCAGCCGTAATCCTCGCAGTACTGTAGCTACAGTCACTGAAATTTATGACTACTTGCGTCTTTTGTTTGCCAGAGTTGGTATACCACATTGCCCAATCTGCGGTAAGCCGGTAACTCGTCAAACTTCTACGGCAATTGTGGATCAAATTAGTTCGCTACCTGAAAAGACAAAGTTAGTAATCTTAGCTCCCATAGTCATAGATAAAAAAGGTGCCTTTGAACACATTCCGGAGCAGTACCAAAGAGCTGGTTTTGCTAGGGTCAGAGTCGATAAAGTTATTTATGCCTTAGACGAATTCCCGACCCTAGATAAAAACTATAAACATACCATTGAAATAGTTGTAGATAGGCTAGTTAACGACCCGGAAAGCCAAGGTCGCTTAAGTCAAGCCGTCGAACAAGCCTTGGAAATTGCTGACCAGCGAGTCAATGCCCTTGAGGCAGATACTAACCAAGAGTTTAGTTATTCACAGATGTATGCTTGCGTAGATCACCCCGACGTATCTATTCCTGAACTTGAACCACGAACCTTTAGTTTTAATAGCCCACACGGAGCTTGTCCAGTCTGCACAGGTCTGGGTTCAAGATTAGAAGTTGATCCAGACCTTGTAATCCCAAATGGAAGACTAACAATTGCCGAGGGTGCCATAAGACCTTTCAATAGGATTAATATTGATGCCTGGTACATGAAAAAAATGCAGGCTGTAGCGGAAGATCACGGTTTTAGTCTTCAAGTGCCGACATCTGATCTTACTCAAGACCAGCTGAATACGATACTTTATGGTACTGGTAGTCGTAAATACCGAGTTAGCCTTGGAATTGGTCGTTACTTTGATACAACTTATGAAGGAGTAATTCCTAATTTAGAACGCCGGCATAAAGAAACTGAAAGTGATTTTATGCGACGTGACATTGAGCGCTTTATGCAGGAAAAACCTTGCCACGCTTGTCATGGCAGGCGCCTAAAACCGGAAGTTCTAGCTGTAAAAGTTGCCAGTCAATCTATCATGGACATTTGCCAGCTGTCTATCGATGAGGCCTCAAACTTTTTTGATAAAATAAATCTTAATGATAAGCAAAAACATATAGCGGCTCAGATTATAAAAGAGATAAAAGCCCGTCTTAGCTTTATGCAAGACGTTGGTCTCAATTACTTAAACTTACTGCGCAGTGCCGTAACTTTATCCGGTGGCGAAGCTCAAAGAATTCGATTAGCAACCCAAATTGGCTCAGGCTTACAGGGAGTACTTTATGTCCTAGATGAACCTTCAATTGGCCTACACCAACGAGATAATAATCGACTAATCAGCACTTTAAGAAACCTGCGTGATTTAGGTAATACCGTAATCGTGGTTGAACACGATGAAGAAACCATCCGTACTGCCGATTATTTAATAGATATTGGTCCAGGTGCTGGGATTCATGGTGGCAAGATTGTTGCCAGTGGTGTCCCGCAAAAAGTAGCAAAAGCTAAAGCAAGTATTACTGGAGCCTATCTACGAGGTGATAAAAAGATCGCAGTACCCAAAAAACGCCGAACTGGCAATGGAAAGTCACTTAGGGTATTAGGCGCTAAAGAAAATAACTTAAAAGACCTTGATATCACAATTCCACTTGGAGAATTAGTTGTAGTAAGCGGCGTTTCCGGATCCGGTAAATCATCACTAATAAACGACATTTTAGCTAAAGAACTGTCAGCTCGGTTACACCGAGCCAATACTGTACCAGGCCGTCATGATGACATCGAAGGTATAAGTCACTTGGATAAAGTTATAATTATTGACCAATCGCCAATTGGCCGTACTCCGCGCAGTAATCCGGCCACCTACACTGGCTTATTTACGCCGATTCGCGAACTATTTGCCAGCGTACCAGAGGCTAAATTACGTGGCTACTCACCAGGCCGGTTTAGCTTTAACGTTAAGGGCGGACGCTGTGAAAACTGTGCTGGAGACGGAATTATTAAAATTGAAATGCATTTTTTACCTGACGTATATGTGTCTTGCGAAGTCTGTCACGGCAAACGCTATAACCGTGAAGCACTGGAAATCCATTATAAAGGTAAAACTATTAGCGACGTACTGGATATGACCTGTGAACAAGCCCTAAACTTTTTTGCAAACATTCCACCGGTTGCACGTAAACTGCAAACTCTAGTTGATGTCGGCCTGGGTTACATTGGCCTGGGTCAGCCGGCTACAACCTTATCGGGTGGTGAAGCCCAGCGCATTAAGTTAGCAAGTGAACTATCCCGCCGTCCAACCGGACGTACCCTTTATATTCTTGATGAACCGACAACCGGTCTACATATGGCAGATGTCGATAAGCTTTTACATGTTTTGCATGCTCTGGTTGAAGCAGGCAATAGCATGATAGTGATAGAACATAACCTAGACGTTATAAAGTCTGCCGATCATATTATCGATATGGGTCCGGAGGGTGGTGATGCCGGTGGTTACATTATTGCTGAAGGCACCCCAGAACAGATAACGAAGAACACTAAAAGTTATACTGGTCAATACTTGATAAAGATGTTATAATAATAAAGTAATGAACCGTCAGAATAAGCAATTTTTAAAAGCCGAAACTAGTGTAACTTCTCAAGCGGAGTTGGCTCTTGATGCCCAAAATAGTCATGATCGTAACTCTCGAGCGAGATTACTATTTAATTTGGCTAATTGCTATCAACCAATACTGGCAGTACCTGGAGTTGAAACGCCAGAAGCTATAGCTCGTGATGCCCTCATGTGGGCAACCGGTAATGTCGATCCTTACGATGAAACTCACAAAAATGGTGTTGATCCGCGAAATGAAATGCCTGATGTTCTTATAAAACGTAATGAACAACTTGAGGTTATCCTTAGCTATATTGAAGAAATTGTACTAAAAAAGGCTGCAGCTACGGTAACCAATATTGGCGAAATCGACTTAACGATGGACCAGACGCTTGATGCTGCCAGCTAACTTTTGGCGGATTTTTTTATCAGTAACCAGGTGATAAATAGTCGGCCCAAAGCTAACTATCATTGCTAGTAATATAACCGGCAATAAATATTTATCGATGTTGGGAATGCGGCTTCCTAAATAATGACCAAGTGTCACAACCCCTATAATCCAAACCACGGCGCCCAGTAGATTAAATATGCTAAAACGCTTTTTGGGCATATCGCCAATACCGGCTACTATCGGCGCAAAAGTCCGTACTACTGGCACAAAACGTGATAGCATGACGGTTTTACCACCGTGCTTTTCATAAAACAGTTGTGATCTAAGTAAATATTCTCGCCGAAAAATAATACCATCTTCTTTTTTAAATAAGCGCTTGCCCCATTTATGTCCAATCTGGTAACCGACCTCGTAACCAGCTACAGCTGCCACGATTAATACTAGTATCAACCAAAGTAGCGGTAATTTACCCTGGGCAGCAAAAAAACCAGCCGTAAATAGTAATGTGTCGCCCGGCAGAAAGAAACCTACCAATAAGCCGGACTCTGCAAAAATAATAAATGCTATAAGTAGCAACCCACCACTTTCAATAATGTGCTTCACGTCAAGCATATCTATGAGAATAACACATAAAATGCTAAGCTTATCTGTTATAATAGTACGGAATTAGGAGTATTCATGAGCAACGAAGAAATTGCCTTAGCTTTAAAGGAACGTGAAGTATTGGGCAAAAAAGTTAAACATTTACGCCGTGAAGGTTTTATACCAGCGGTAATTCATGACCACGGCCAACCATCTAAAGTAGTTATGGCCCCTTATATCGATTTAATGAAAGTATATGGTAAAGCCGGCAAGCATCATCCCTTATCACTAAGTCTTGGTAAACAAACCTACATGGCACTTATTAAAGATGTTGATTTTGACCCTAAAAAGCATCAAATGCGTCACGTCGTATTTAATGCTATAAAACAGGACCAAAAAGTCCAGACTGAAGTACCCCTGCATTTAGAAGGTGAAATCCCAGCTGTTAAAACCGGTTTAATGCTAATTACCAATTTAGACAGTGTTGAAATAGAAGCACTTCCTAAAGACCTGATTGATGAGCTGAGAGTAGATGCCACCAGCTTAGTTGAAATTGGTGACAAGATTACCGTAGCCGACATCAAAGTTCCAGTCGGCGTAGAAATTCTGACTGAACTTGATCATCCGGTAGCTACAATTGAGGAAACCAAAGCTGAAATCTCCGAACAAGCTGAAGAAGAAACCGAAGAAGGTGAAGAGGGTGATGCTGCTGAAGGTGAGACCACTACTGAAGAAGGCGAAACAACCGCAAAATCTGCTAAAATTAAAGCCTCAGCTGATGATGAATAGTCGCTAACGTAATTAAGGTTGTTAGAGACCAAGCTAATCGTCTAAGAAGCCACCGGACTGATGTTTCCACAGCCCAGCATAGACACCTTTTTTAGCCAATAGATTATTATGTGATCCTTGCTCAACTATTTTACCGTCTTCTAAAACCACAATTCGATCCATCTTTTGAACCGTGCTCAAGCGGTGAGCAATTACTATAGCAGTGCGACCTTCCATTAGTTTCCATAGGGCATCTTGAATGAGCTTCTCACTTTCAGAATCTAGAGCACTGGTAGCTTCATCAAGAAGTAAAATTGGTGAGTCTTTTAACATTGCCCGAGCAATTGCAATTCGCTGGCGTTGACCACCAGACAGCTTGACTCCTCGCTCACCTACTAATGTCTCGTAACTAAGCGGTAACTTTTTTATGAACTCATCAGCATGGGCTACTTTGGAGGCCGACTTAATTTCCGCATCTGTAGCATTTTGCTTACCATAACTAATATTCTCAGTAAGCGTGCGATGAAACATTATTGGTTCCTGAGGCACATAGGCAATATGGCGGCGTAAGTCATCTTGGGTGATATGGGCAATATTTTGACTGTCGATTAATATCTCACCACCATCGATATCGCTAAAGCGCAGAAGTAACCTAGTAAAAGTAGTTTTACCTGAGCCGGAACGACCAACCAGTCCAACTTTTTCACCGGCGGCAATTGAAACACTCAACTTATGAAATAAGGCTTCACCAGCATCCTCATGCGTAAAATCAACGTTTCTAAATTCAATTACACCGTCTTTAATATGTGATTGTTCTAGCTTAACTGGATCTTTTACATCAGGTTCAATTTGCAGCATTTCTACCATATCACTAGCGTCACCAAAAGATCGGTTGTAATTTCGAAGTGAAGTATTTCCAAAATCCCATAGCTGACGGACAATCAATGTCGTGTAGCTAAAGATTAAAAACACCGTGGCTAGGTTCGCATGAAAAACCATCACTCCAACTACGGCCATAAATAAAGCTAAAGCTGATATCGGACTACTCGAAGCGCTTAAGAAAATCATATGCTTTTGACTACCGCGCATTAAATCAAAGGTTCGTTGTTGGGTTTTATCGGTAATTTTATCGAACTGCTGATTCTCAAACTGCGACCCAGCAAAACTTTTAATAGCCATTACATTAGTAATACCATCGGCCAAGTATCCAGTTTGTTTACTTTCAGCACTGGCTTGTTTGGCGCTTAATTTGCGGACATTTTTAGTTGCATGAAAGGCCGCCAATACAAAGATTATTGAAAAAACTGGCAATATTACGGCATATAACGGAGCCCGCTTGCTAAGTATAACTGAAGCCCATATTAGGCTGGATAATAACGTCATCACCTGGAATATGGTGGTATCGGCAAATCTAATATACGAACCAAGTAATTTATTAGTTTGTGAGACTAAAGAACCACCGAATCGATTTGCATGAAATCCAGCACTCTGAGCCAGCAAGTGATTAAAAATATGCATAGCCATATCTTTTTCGACGTTGGCTTCTAGCTTCCAGACAAAAATATCAACCACCCGCCAGGCGACTACACTGCCAAACAAAATAAAAAAGGCATACTCAACTAAACTACCACCAAAACTTCCCCAAATATTATGGGGCGTGTAAGCATGACGACTTAGTCTATCCAGTACATTGGCAAGAATTAACGGCGGTATAAATTGATAAACTAGTTCTGTCAAAGGTACAAATATCAACACACCAACCACATATGTTGGGTATTTCCGGATATGCTGCCAATAGGCAGCTAAAGTTTTATAAGTTAGTGATCTAGATTTCATAGGCACAGCCTCCCGCTGCCCTTTTTAATTAAACAAACTTAAACTAAAAAGATTTTTATATTTAAAGGCTGGCTAATTTGCCAATAGGGGCGTAGTAGCCATCTTTAAACTGATTTTGATTTAACACAAAGCCCCTTTCCTTTAATTTAACATTAGTCGCTATTATAACCTATCTGTCAACAGAGAGCTATCTCTGTATAATAATATGGTGGATAAGCTTCAAACTAAACTAAGCGAATTACCAACTAACCCAGGTGTCTATTTTCATAAAGATACAAGGGGTGAAATTATTTATATTGGCAAAGCCGCTAATCTTAAAAACCGTGTAAAACAATATTTTCAAGCTAGCCGAACGCGAGATCCTAAAACTGATCTGCTTGTTAGCGAAATAAGAGATATTGACTGGGTAGTTGTTGATAGTGAAATCGATGCCTTATTTTTAGAGGCGGAACTGGTACGCCGTTATTTACCGCGTTTTAATATATTGCTGCGCGATGATAAATCTATGGTTTATATTCGGATTGATTACGATAGTGATTATCCGACGGTTAGCTTAAATCGTCGCCCCCTCGACGATAAAGCCAAGTATTATGGTCCATATCTAAGTGCATTTAATATTCGCCAAGCCTTAAGATTACTGCGCCGCATTTTTCCTTACGCCACCCGCCAAACATTCGGCCAAAAACGAGCCAATTTACATTATCATATTGGCTTAGATCCCGGTCTGGAAGAAGGTAAGACGAAACTTAAGGATTATCGAACCAATTTACGTCGCTTAATTTCTGTGATTGAAGGTAAACGTAGTGTAATTGAAAAAGAACTTGCCAAAGACATGAATAAACTAGCTAAATCTCAGAACTTCGAACAAGCTGCTAAAATCCGCAACCAACTTTTGGCATTACAAAACTTGAGTCAAAAACCAATCTTTAGCGATTCAGAATTTATAGATATAAGTAAGGATCACGCTCTAGCTGAACTAGTTGAGTTGCTTAGTCTAAAAAATTTCCCTAAAAGAATTGAAGGCTACGACATTAGTCATATGAGTGGATCAAACGTGGTCGCTAGTATGGTGGTGTTTACTAATGGCACAAGCAATAAAAGAGAATACCGAAAATTTAAAACTTACCGTAACCGTAACGACGATTTTGCCAATATGAATGAAACCATAACCCGGCGTCTTGCTGATCGCAATATTAAAAAATGGGGAACTCCAGATTTGGTATTAATTGACGGTGGCAAAGGTCAATTAGATGCCGCTATAAAGGCTAGAAATAAAGCCGGATTAATTGAAATTCCGTTCATTGGTTTGGCTAAAAGGGAAGAGCAAATCGTTATTCGTAAAGAACTAAACGATCAACAACCAAGTTCTCATATAGAAATTAATCTTGAAACACTTCACAGACTCGTTGGATTTATTAATGAAAGTAAAGACTTTATACTGATATCTTTGCCACATAACACTAATTTAGTAAAGTTGTTACAAAGAATCCGAGATGAATCCCACCGTTTTGCAGTCAGCTATCACAGCACTCTTAAACGCAAGCAGCAAACTGCCAGTTTACTCGATGAAATACCAGGTATTGGTCCAGCTACACGTAAAAAACTAATTAAAGCATTTGGCTCCACTCGCGCAGTTATGCAAGCTAGCCATCCGGAGTTGTCCGCAGTAGTTGGATCAACAAAAGCCAACTTGCTCAAGTCCAAAGATATTCAGTCAATAAATTAACCACTGGCATAAAATTAACCAAGTTATGATACCCTCTAAGAGAATGAAATCGCATTTTACGGCGGAGTTTTTTAAAAGTAACCGTGAAAAGCTACGGTCTTTATTTACTGGTACGGCACCTATAGTTATTACGGCTAATGGATTGGTTCAAAGGAATGCCGATACAACCTTAAGCTTTAGACAAGATAGTAATTTTTGGTATCTGACTGGTTTAAATAACCCTGACTTAACTTTAGTAATCGATAAAGGACGTGAGTACCTGATATTACCGTGGCGCGATCCGCTTCAAGACATCTTTGATGGCAAGACTGAAACAGAAAGCTTATCAAAGCGCTCTGGCATAAATGCCATATTTGAGAATAAAGAAGGCTGGAAGCAGCTAAAGTCACGATTAAACAAAGTCCGTCACATCGCTACCATAAGTCCTGGGCCGGTTTATGTTAAACGTCAGGGGTTTTATACTAATCCAGCTCGAGCAATCTTAGCTAAGCACTTAATTCAAATAGCGCCTAATGCCGAGCTACTTGATTTAAGAGCTCATTTTATAAAATTGAGATCCATCAAACAGCCTGAAGAGATTAATGCTATTCAATCGGCTATAGATATTACAACTGCATCCTTTAAATCGATTAAAACGAAGTTATCAAAATATCAATACGAATACCAAATAGAAGCTGATTTAACGCGAGATTTTAGACGCCAAGGTGCCAGTGGACATAGCTATGAACCAATTGTGGCCGGTGGTCTTAATACCTGCACCCTACACTACGTAGCTAATAACGACCAGATTGATACGAAAAAGCTGTTACTTATAGATGCTGGCGCTGAAGTAGACAATTACGCAGCCGATATTACTCGTACATATTCTTTAAAGGAACCGACTAAAAAACAAAGATTAGTTTATGAAGCTGTCCAACAAGTTCAAATTCATGCTGTCGATCTATTAAAACCTGGTGTTAGTCTGCGTGAATATGAGCAGGAGGTTGAAAACTTTATGGGAGAAAAACTACGCGAATTACAATTGATAAAATCTATTAATCGTCAAAATGTCCGTCAGTACTATCCTCATGGTACATCACACTTCTTGGGCCTAGATGCTCACGATATTGGTGATTATAAAAAACCGCTGGAACCCAATATGGTTTTAACGGTAGAACCGGGAATCTATATTCAGGCTCAGAACATTGGAGTTCGCCTAGAAGACGACGTCTTGATAACAGATTCTGGCAATAAAGTATTAAGCCGGCGACTACCTAAACAGCTATGGTAAAATTAAGCATAAATAATGACTCACCCTTTTATACGGTTTTTACTAAGGTGGATTGTCTGTAGTTTAGGACTATGGATTGCTGCTGGACTACTTGACGGCCGAATTAGCTATGATAACCGTCCAATGGTCATTATTGTATCCGGATTTATTCTGGCGATTGTTAATGCAATAATTAAACCAATAGTCGTAATACTGTCGCTTCCGGCTATTTTATTTAGCCTTGGACTATTTATTATTGTGATTAATGGGCTGATGGTGGAACTAGTTAGTAAACTTTATCACCCCTTATTTGTTAGTAGTTTTGGCTCTGCCATGCTTGCAGGTATTATTATCGGCTTGGTAAACTATTTAGTGACAGCTGCACTTGATGAAAGGTAAATGGAATTAATTTATGAAAATGAATATTTTTAACTATATAACCATCGGATCGATGCTACTACTTAGTTTGCTGGTTTTAATTCAAACCCGCGGTGCATCACTAGGTGCCGGATTAGGTGGTAGCGCCGGTGAAGTTAATACTATCCGTCGCGGAACCGATAAAACTCTCCACCAGTTAACAATCATATTAGTTTTAGTTTTCAATCTGTCTTTAATTTTAGGTATTATTGCTTAAGTTAATTATAAATAATGGTTGATCGCACCACACGTTTACGCTGGAGGCGCCGGCTGCGCCGCGGTAAACGTCAAGTTGAAGATCTAAGCTATCAAGCTGAAGATCAACTAGAACGTCATTTTTTTAAACGACTAAACAAACTACCCGGAATACTTCGATTTAGCATTACTTGGATACTTTTGTTAGTTATATTAATTGGCGGATTAATTGTTCAAACGCGGGCTTTAAGTAATTACTACTTGGTTAATCAGCCAGTTCCTGGGGGTACCTATACTGAAGGCATCCTTGGTACTTTTACAAACGCTAATCCGTTATATGCCTCTGGTCCGGTTGACGCTGGAGTCTCACGCTTAGTTTTTGCCGGTTTATTAAAACAAGACGTCAACAATAAATTAGTCGGTGAATTAGCCGATAAGTGGTCGGTTGATGACAGTGAATTAAATTACACGGTTCATTTAAGACCGAATCTTACCTGGCAAGATGGCCAACCATTAACTTCTCAAGATGTGGTCTTCACCTATAAGGAAATTCAAAACCCAGATACTAAATCGCCATTATTTAATGCCTGGAAAGATATTAAGGTCTCGGCTTTAGATAATCAGACAATCGTTTTTAGCTTACCAGACCCACTTAGTTCATTCCCGCTTTTTATGACAAATGGCATTGTACCCATGCATTTACTTAAAAATGTAGATGCTTCTCAACTTAGATCAATTAGCTTTAATACGGTTAATCCTATTGGATCCGGCCCATTCAAGTGGTCAGCTATACAAGTTAGCGGCCAAACTCCCCAAACCCGTGAGGAACAAATTGCTCTGACTCCATTCAGTGGTTATGTCGGCGGTAAACCTAAACTTAATAAATTTGTGATTCGATCATTTTTAGATGAAGGTAGCTTAGTAAACAGTTTTATAAAACAAGAATTAAATGGGGTAGCCGGGCTAAGTACTGTACCTTCAGATCTTGAACACGATAGTAATGTCCGCGAATACAGTACTCCACTACTAAGCGGTGTATATGTCTTTTTAAAGACTACTCAAGTACCACTTGTTGACGTCAAAGTAAGACAAGCTTTAGTAATAGCTACTAATGTACCTAAAGTAATAGAAACCCTCGGCTATCCAGTAGCAGTGGTACATGGGCCGCTGCTTAAATCGCAACTTGGCTATGATAAAAAATATAATCAATCCAGTTTTGACCTAAGCGCAGCCAAAAAATTATTGGACAGTGATGGATGGGCAGTAGGCAGCGATGGTATACGTGTAAAAAATGGTCAAAGACTAAGCTTTGGGTTATCTTCACAAGATAATAGAGACTATGTGGTAGTAACTAAGGAACTACAAAGTCAATGGCGTGACTTGGGAGTAGACCTAAGTATTTCAACGCAGTCAGCAGACGATCTGAAGGTTAAACTAGCAGGTCATAGTTATGACGCTCTACTTTACGGCATAGAGTTAGGTACTGACCCAGATGTTTTCCCTTATTGGGATAGTTCACAGGCCGATATTCGATCAGATACCCGCTTAAATTTTTCAGAATATAAATCATCAGTTGCTGATACTGCCCTAGAAGCTGGACGTACTCGCTTAGATCCGGTACTTAGAACTATTAAATATCGCCCATTTTTAGATGCCTGGCGCAATGATGCACCAGCCATTGGCCTTTATCAACCACGGTTTTTGTATTTAACGCGAGGACAATTGTTTGGCTTTGAACCGACGAGTCTAACTAGTGGAATAGACCGATACGCCAATGTAACTAATTGGATGATTCATCAAGATAAATTGCCAAAGTAAAATGGGTTGTGGTGGGCGAAAGAGGACTTGAACCTCCACGAGATTGCTCTCACTAGCTCCTGAAGCTAGCGCGTCTACCAATTCCGCCACTCGCCCAGCGGCTGTATTGTAGTTCAACTAAATAGACGGTGCAAATATGCTATAGTAGCTAGCGGAATATCGAGGGTTAATGGCCACATATTTATGAGTAAAATAGCGCACTATTTACAGGAACATCTACTAGGTGAAGTGCTAACCGCGGCAGACGTCCGTAAATACTATTCAACCGACGCTGGAATATTTACTGTGACTCCAACCATGGTGCTGTATCCGCATAACGAAAACGACGTACGTAAAACGGCAAGGTTTACTTGGCAACTTGCCGAGCGAGGAAGATCTATTCCAATCACAGCCCGTGGACTCGGTACTGATCGAACCGGCAGCGCCATTGGCAGTGGCATTATTATGGCATTTCCTGGACACATGAACCGTATATTAGAATTTGATGCTAAAACTGGTACGGTAGTTATTGAACCAGGTATAAACTTTGGAAAGTTGCAACAAACACTTAATACACATGGTCGCTTTTTACCGCCTTTCCCGGCTTCGTTAGAATTCAGCACGGTAGGTGGAGCCATTGCCAATAACTGCGGTGGTGAAAAATCTGTTAAATACGGCAACATGATAAATTACGTTAAATCACTGAGAGTTGTGCTGGCAAACGGCGAAGTAATTGAAACCAAACGTTTAAATAAGCGCGAACTTAACAAAAAACTGGGGCTTGCTACTTTTGAGGGTGAAATTTATCGATCGCTTGATGCCTTAATTGAAGAAAATTTGGATACTATCAAACAAATACCCAGGCCGGTTACTAAAAATACGGCCGGTTATAACCTGTCTAGGGTTAAAGCCAAAGATGGTTCAGTTGATTTAACTCCTCTATTTGTCGGTTCCGAAGGTACCCTTGGAATTATTACTGAGGCCGAATTAAGCACGGAACTCTATAACCCGTCTACGACTTTAATTGCTGCTTACCTAGACGATGTCAAACTAGCCGAAGAAATTATAGCTGAACTACGCAAACTACCTGATGGACCTAGCGCTGCCGAATTAATTGACCAACAACTTTTAGAGTTAATTGATAAACAAAATCCTAGCCAATTAAAGGAAGTAATAATTAAACCTTTTCCAAAGCTAGTTCTACTAATTGAGTTTGATAACCTAAGCCAACGTGTCCAGAAAAAAATGGCTAAACGCACTCAGAAGATCCTAAAGAAAAACCAAGTTAATTATCGTGTTGAAACCGAAAATTCCGGAAAAGAACGATTGTGGAAAATTAGACGTGCAAGTTCAACAGTTATGGCTTCAAATGAAGGTAATGCCCGGGCCCTACCGATTATTGATGACGGGATTGTTCCACCAGAACAATTTAATAATTATTTAAATGGAGTCTATGAAATATGTAATAAATATCGATTACATACTGGAGTTTGGGGACATTTAGTTGATGCAAACTTACATATGCAACCATTTCTTGACTTGAACCAAGTTGGTGATCGACAGAAGTTATTTAAAATAGTCGATGATTATTACAAGCTGGTAATCGAATTGAATGGCAGTACCAGTGGAGAACACGGCGATGGCCGCTTGCGAGCTCCATACTTGCAGCAAATGTATGGTCAAGTAACTTATGAAGTATTTCAAAAATTAAAATTAATATTTGACCCATACGGCACGCTTAACCCCGGAGTTAAAATAAACGTTAGTTTAGAAGATATCAAACCACTTGTCAGGACCCATTATTCATTAGAGCATTTATATGATCATTTGCCTCATGCTTAATTTAAGCTTGAGTTTTTAATTAAAAACAGATAAGATAGCCCTGTTCTAAAAAGGGCGAGTGGTGAAACTGGTATACACGTAGCCTTGAGGTGGCTATGCCGCAAGGCGTGGAGGTTCAAGTCCTCTCTCGCCCACCAGCATTAAGGGTGATTAGCTCAGTTGGCTAGAGCATCTCGTTTACACCGAGAGGGTCGGGGGTTCGAGTCCCTCATCACCCACCATAGACAAAAGTTCACTCTTCACTTGTGAGCTTTTTTGTTTGTGCAATAATAAAGACAGCTTAAGGAGGCTTTATGTCCGGACTAGTTATCACTCTTTTGATAGTGATCTTTATAATTGTTATATTTGGCGTGCGCATTATTAATCAATATGAACGGGGCGTGGTATTCAGACTTGGAAAAGTCCGTAAAGACATTAAACAGCCAGGGCTTCGTTTAATAATACCAATCGTTGACCAAATGCGTAAAATAAGTTTACGTATACTTACCCTACCTATAGAAAGCCAAAAAATTATCACTAAAGACAATGTGTCGATTGATGTAGCAGCTGTAGCTTATTACCAAGTCAGCGACCCTATAAAATCGGTTGTTGAAATAGAGAACGTTATGAGTGCAACTTATCAGATAGCTCAGACTACAGTTCGTAATGTAGTCGGACAAAGCAATCTTGATGGAGTATTAAGTGATACTTTAGAAATCAACGAAAAAATTAAGGAAATTTTAGATGTAGCGACTGGCAAATGGGGTATATTTGTAAGTACGGTAGAATTAAAAGATATACAACTGCCAGATACAATGCAAAGAGCTATGGCTAAACAAGCAGAAGCTGAGCGTGAAAAAAGAGCAAAAATTATTGCTGCTGAAGGTGAAAAACTAAGCGCTACAGCCCTTGGTCAAGTTGCAGACATTATTAACGCACATCTAATTGCTTTACAGCTGAGAAACCTTCAAACTTTAACAGAAATTTCCAGTGAGAAAAACAGTACAATTATATTCCCGGCACAATTTATGAGTACGATCGAAGATATAAAATCTTTCCTAGCTAAAGAAAAAGCTTAACCTTTCCAAACCTTGTAATAACTCCTTATATACCATAAAATACCGAAGTTATGGCGCTTTAGCTCAGTCGGTAGAGCAGAGGCTTGAAGAGCCTTGTGTCCTCGGTTCGAGTCCGAGAGGCGCCACCACATTCAAACCTATGCGGGTGTAGCTCAGTTGTTTAGAGCGCTTCCTTGCCAAGGAAGAGGCCGTGGGTTAGAGTCCCATCACCCGCACCATTTGGACCCAAACGATATTTTTTAACTGTAGTTTCTAACTTTAAAGCCTTTCCGGGGCTTTTTTGATACAATAATTCTGTAATTGGAGGAGTATCATACGTAAGATTTTCGTTCAAGAATTTGTCACAATTGATGGTGTCATGCAAGCACCAGGGGGTCCAGAAGAAGACCCGTCAGCGAAGTTTGAATATGGCGGATGGCAAGCACCTTTTATGGGCGACGCGGCGGCCGAGGCAGTAACAGGACCTGCGCTAAAAGCCGACGTCGAGTTTTTATTGGGCGGATATACCTTTGAGATATGGGCAGATTACTGGCCGAAGCATGGTGATATTTGGCCGTTCATCAATGACAATATGAAATATGTGCTTTCTGCAACAAAGACAGATACAGAATGGCAAAATACCACATTCTTGCGAAGCGTCGAAGACATTACTAAATTAAAGAATTCGGACGGTCCTGACCTCCACGTTTGGGGTAGTAGTAAATTGGTTCAATTACTCCTCGCTAACAATCTAGTAGACGAACTCAGTCTCATGACATACCCAATAATCTTAGGTCAAGGAAAGAAACTTTTCAGTGATGGTGCAGCTCCGAGAACATTTAAGCTCATTGAAAATCATGTCGGAAAGTCAGGTGTCGTCGTTTCTCGTTACAAGCGAGCGGGAGAAGTGGAAACAGGGAGAGTAGGAGAATAATCCCAATAGATTATTACGTTTCTAAGTATGTATTCGGCGAGGAAAAATAAACTTTCAACAATCGCCTCTCATATCAAGCAGGTTGCCCGATAAACTGAATACTTTAACAAGGTGTTTTAGTTTATGGTCATCCTGTGCATCTATAGCTTCTGTTTGAAATGCGTCAACTATCCTGCACCAAGCATAAATACTTTAGACCGAACAAGTAAGGTATAGCTCAAAATAAGTAGTTGTTATAACACATAACCGTAAGAGTATAATGAATATATCAATACTCAAAATGGAGAAAACTATGGCAGATATAAAACAAACGGTCACACGAACGGAAGATGAAGGTGTAGATACCTCAGGAGCGTCAGTACAACAGCAAACTAAGCGAGTTCAGACAGAATCTGCTGCCGATACCAAGACTACTGCACAAAATGTAGTGTGGTACATACTGGGCTTTATAGAAATACTGCTTGGGTTAAGATTTGTACTTAAGATATTTGGTGCTAATCCAGAAAGTGGGTTTGTAAATTTGGTGTACAACATAACTAATGTGTTGACTGTACCTTTTGATCGTATATTCGGTGTTACAAGCACTACAGCGGGCACGACCCATTCTGTTTTTGAGCCATCGATTGTGGTTGCTGCCGTGGTTTATGTATTGATCGCATGGGGAATAGTTAAGCTCATTACCATAAATAAAAAACCTAGCAGCTAACTGTTATGTAACTCCATCATCTTATTACTCAGCGAATTCTCCTCATACGGAACCTCCAGATCCATCATCGAGCCACCTCATCCCTAATAAGGTGTAAACTTTTACCCACTTGCTGCACAAAGCATAAGCTCTATAGTCTCTGTGAAAAGAGATCTTTTTTGTTAGAATTGATACCATATATTTATGAAAAAAATAATTGTTTTTACTATGATCAGCCTTGACGGAGTTATGCAAGCACCTGGTGGACCCGAGGAAGATACTTCTGGCGGTTTCAAATATGGCGGTTGGACCATGCCATATTCTGATGAATCTTTCGGCAATATAATCAACGAAGAATTAAGTGTGCCATTTGACATGTTGCTCGCCAGGAAGACATATGAAATATCTGCTTCATATTGGCCAAAGCAAACAGGCGCGATAGCCAGCCCGTTCAACAAAGCTAAAAAATACGTAGTATCAGATAAAACTGTAAAGCTTACATGGAAAGAATCGATTCTTATAAATGGTGATGTTGTGGCTAAAATCAAGGCCTTGAAAAAAGAGGACGGTCCGGTGCTTCAGGTACACGGCAGTTTTGGGCTTTTACAGACACTCCTAAAAAACGATTTGGTCGATGAACTACGGCTCAGAATATTTCCTATTACCCTAGGCACCGGAAAACGATTATTTGCAAAAGGTACAATCCCTGCCGCTTTTAAGTTAATAGACTCAGTAGCTATACATTGTGGTGTCATCATGGCCAACTATAAAAGGTCTGGCGAAGTCAAGACTGGTTCTTTTGCCTAAAAGATGTAACTCCTAACTCCTACTTTCTCAGCAAATACTACACATACAATTCTTCCAAAATTTAATCTAACGAACTGGTTCGCTCCTAATATGCTACAATCTTTTTCCTAAACTTGCTAAGCCAAACATAAGCACTTTGACCTCTTAATAAGTCGTCTATTTATTTAATCAGTAATTTCTTTAGAAACCCGACACTAGCTTTTCGACCCAACAAATTTAAGCATATGCTTTTTCTTGACAATTAATGTTATACTCAGGGGGAATAATTTAGTAATTAGTAATAAGTTTTGGCAGTTATAATAATATGAAAGAGGGAGAATAAATTAATGCCTGCTACAAAAAAAACTGTTAAACGTTTTTCAAGTTCAAAATCACAGTCCGGTAAATCAAAAAATATTAAATATGGCAGTCGTTTGGGTATGACTAAAAAGCAGATTCTTATCTTCGTACTACTCTTTGCCGTTATCGGAAGTGTTCTTTTATGGTGGAGCTTAGCCAGTACTGGGGTAGATTTAAACTATACTAATTTAGATACAGCCCATTCTTCAAATTATACGGTTGTTACCGAAACAACCGGTTCCAAGCGAAACCACAAAGTGGTTCAACTTGCGGCAGCCAGTCCCACTAATCCTTCCGAAGCTAGTTTCTTTTACAATAGTTTTTCACAAGGTTTGTACCAAGTATGTTTAATTGCCAAAAATCCTGGTGGTGCACTACCGGCTGTTGGATCAATTAAGGTTTTTAACTATAACGGTGGTCCGGTTGGAAGTGCAATTGCTTCGACAATATATTCAGCTCCGGCAAGCATCGACTATAAATCAGCCTCATGTATAGCAAAAGTTACATTCACTGCCTCCAGTCCTGGAATGGAAGTAACAGTATCAAACATGGGTCCGCTCCTAAAGGTTGGCTCTGTTATAATTAACAAGACCGCAGTGGCACCCCCTCCACATACTTGCCATCCCGGAGACCCATTATATGGAGTGCTGGATCCAGGCCGACTTGGAGTAACGAAAACATGTCAGACGATTACGGGTATTATCTGCCAATTGGAGTTTCATGAAGGTGCTGATGGCGACAATGCTTTCGATATTATAGTCGACTCCCAGTACAAATCATTGCTCAACTCCAACAACATCAATCAGTGCGCATCTGTCGATTCCCGATTGGCCTTACATTTGGAAACAATCCCTCAGAATCAAGCCGACCCAGTGTTTCACTCCCCGAATGCCGAGACTCTAGCTCTCAAGGTAGGTGACTACATCAGCGCCACAGGTCCACTGGTGCAGGACAACGGCCACGGAAATCCAGGTTGGACCGAGATTCATCCTGTCGAGTTTGTTGATGTGATTACCCCCGCTGCTGCCCTTGGGAACCCAATCCAAGCATCACCCCCGATACCCAGTGCTTACAGAGAACCGTGATTCTTTCGAAGTTTAGAATAGCCAAAACCCAGTACATTAACTGATTTGATCAACAGTTAGTAACTAGTAGTTAGACCAGTGGCGGAAAAACAAAGAAACGCATAGGCGACAACCCAATGCGGACGGCTTTCCGAAGCCTGACTTCATTACTTATAATTGGGTAGATAAAGTATTAGAAAGTACTGTTAATAATGTTACCGGAGAACAAACTTATTATCTTAGCCCTGAATGATAAGATAATGTCTAGGTGAAAGTAACTGCATCGCCGGTAGTTATAATCTATTAAGGAAATTTTATGGCAGATGCCATTAATGAGAATATTGTTAACGCACTATGATTGACTGTTTTTAACTTTATTGCAGCCGGTCTTAATAATCTTAAATGGCGTCCAAGTGTAATCAGTATTAATTTGGTATCAGGCTAAGTCAGAATGCTTGGTGGCGTATACGGTTTTTCAATTATCCTATAGTCAATTGAGCTTATAAGAAGCTATGCAGTAAATATAAGCTTAACCCGTTTGCTTAATTTTAAGCTTATACTTATGCTTAAAGTATCATGAAAATAGAAAGGTTAAGATGAGGAACTTTATAGTCTTATTTAGCTTAGGAATTATAGTACTTGGATTATTAATATTTTGGTTAATTTCCAATTGGAAATTATTTCAAAAAGCCGGTAAACCGGGCTGGGCCTCAATCATACCGTTTTACAACGGATGGACACTGGCTAAAATCGATAGTAAACCAGCCTGGTGGGGCATCATTGGTTCATTTGCATTTGGTGGTAGCCGATTAAATTCCAATAACCATTCTGTATCTAAGAATGCTTTATTGGTATTTAGTGTTGTATATATAATCTCATTCGTATTTTACTTCCTGATATGCTTAGGTGTTGCTAAGAATTTTGGTAAATCAACTGCCTTTGGATGGCTATTGGGTTTTCTGCCTTTTATTGGTTTACCAATACTGGCGTTTGGTCCAGCTACCTACAAAGAAAAACAACTTAAAGCTTAGTGGATTGTTGCATTTGTTACTTAAGTAATAGCAACGTCACCTCTCTTAAGCAATTAAAATTATATGTTATAATATCATATTAGACATTTGTCAAAATATAGTCTATACTTATTTGTAGCTAGTCCACTTCAACACTAATAACTACTAGGGAGCAAAAGTAAAGATTGTTTTTGGCCTGATAAGTTACAACGATTCTTAACGAAAGGACATAATTATGTCTGTAATTATAGCATTTAGTAAAGATGACGAACCTTCAAAAGTTCATCCCTCAGAGTATATTCGTACTGAAAATAAGCCTGATGACGTAGTTAGCAAGCCTGCCGAACCAGCAGCACCTGCGCAACCTGAAGCTAAATAGACTAGTTAAACAGAGCCCCAATTAATGGGGCTCTCTATTTTAAGAATGGAAAACTATGTCTAAAGATAAAGGCAGAAAAGAAATTAAAAAGCCAAAACAATTAAAGGCCATAACTTAATAGACAAATAAGGAGTTTTATTGTTAGGAAAATTGACAAAAGGTATTGAAGTAATACGTTCTTCAATAATCAAAACACCAGGAGACTGGGAGAGATTGGAAGATAACCTTGATGACGAAAGGGATGTATCAAACCTAAGATTAGTTGCAATGTTTGGCCGAATTGCTTTAAATGATTACCGTCGTGGTTATCCGATTTATAAAAATACCATGGACGGCTTTAGAGACGAGATGATAAGTTCTAAGTTGAAACTATCGGATCTTGGTTTTGCCGACGTTGACAATATGGTATTTAATGAATTAACCGATTTAAACTGAACACCTAGAATGCATATTAGCTGAATATGTCTGTGAATTTCTTCACAGAAATAAACTTATTAAACTAAGATAATTTGGTTGTCTTTAAGTGGAGGTGTACGAAGAGCAACTCTTATAGATCCCTGGCGCACATTGCTCCAATTATATGACCAATATTATAGGTAATGGACTTAATACTGGAGTTAAACTTTTTCGGTCTGCTATAAGTCGTACTCCTATTAGTAGTGAGTATCCGGTTAAAACTATTGCCAAAGATTATGAAAAAGAAAGACAAGAAAGACTTAATGCCGCCCGAGTTATTGGTGCCGTCGTCTTAAACGAGCATACGAGGAGTGGAGAATCGTATCAACCTTATCTACTGGACTTTAGACAATATATGTTTGATTATGAATTGAGACTTGAGGAAGTTGGTTTCCCAGAAACAGCTCATGAAGCTCTAAAGTATATGTTTGATGATCTTGAAATAAAACTTGATCAAAAGAAATTAGAAATATAATTGGTGGGCGAGGCGGGACTTGAACCCGCAAGCCTTTTAGGCACAGCATTTTAAGTGCTGCGCGTATACCAATTCCGCCACTCGCCCTGGAGGCACGTACGAGACTCGCACTCGTGTAAAAAGTTTTGCAGACTTTTGCCTAACTCCTCGGCCAACGTGCCACCCGCCCAATTATACTAGAGATAATTTTATTTTTAGACGTTTAGTGTTTAGTCGAAAGCAATTCAGCAGTATATTATGTATTTAACCCCAGTTTAAAGCACGTTTAGTGGTATAATTAAACTAGTAATTAATCGGGAGGATTATACATAATGTTGTGGATTATTATAGCCATTGTGGCGATCGTAGTGATTGCTTTTGTGGTGATGTACAACGGTTTGGTACGTTTAAATATTAGAGCCAGTGAAGCTTGGAGTGATATTACTGTTCAACTGAAACGTCGCTATGACTTAATACCTAACCTTGTAAACACAGTTAAAGGTTATGCGTCTCATGAAAAAGAAGTATTTGAAAAGGTAACAGAAGCTCGCACGGCGGCCATGAGTGCCCAAGGGCCAGCCGAAACTGCTCAAGCTGAGAACCAGTTTAGCCAAACCTTAAAGAGCCTATTTGCAGTTGCTGAGAACTATCCTCAACTTAAAGCTAATGAGAACTTTAAAGCCTTGCAGGATGAACTTGTAGACACTGAAGATAAAATACAGGCTTCTAGGCGTTTTTATAACGGCGTGGCTCGCGATTTTAACACCAAGCGTAAAGTATTTCCAACCAGTCTTTTCGCCGGTATTTTAGGTTTTAATAAAGACCGCGAATTCTTTGAAATTGATCAATCCCAAGAAGCAGCTGTAGCAGAACCTACCGAAGTTAAGTTCTAAGCTTACGTTTGTTAACTATTAAAGGACCTCTAAATCATGTATTCGCAAATTGCTGCTAATAAACGCAAAACGGTTATTATTATGGCCGTCTTTGTACTATTTATTGGATTAGTCGGGTGGATATTTAGTTTAGCCAGTGGTCGGCCAGCGATTACTCCGTATGTGTTAATGGCAGCGGCTATTTATGCCCTGATAAGTTACTTTGTTGGCAGTCGACTTTCGCTAGCCCTTAGTGGCGCCCAGCCAATGGCCAAGAAAGATAATCCCAGGTTATATAGAATTGTCGAAAACCTAGCCATTACCGATGGGCTACCTACTCCTAAAGTTTATATAATTGATGATCCGGCTCCCAACGCTTTTGCCACTGGTCGCAAGCCAGATATGGCTACGGTATGCGTTACTTCAGGATTGCTTGAAATCATGAACGATAAAGAACTGGAAGGAGTGCTTGCCCACGAACTTGGCCACGTTAAGAACTATGATATGCGCGTATCTTTAGTTGCCTTTGCCATGGTTGCCGTAATCGGTATATTAGCTGACATTATGTTTCGCATGGCTTGGTTTGGAGACGATGACCGTGAAGGTAATCAGTTGTTTTTCGTTCTTGGAATTGTGGCCGCTATTGTAGCGCCAATTATCGCTACTTTGATTCAATTATCAGTTTCCAGAAAACGTGAATACTTAGCGGATGCTACTGGCGCTCTAACTACCCGATATCCAGAGGGTCTTGCTAGTGCTCTGCAAAAAATAGAAAAAACCGGCAGTGTTTTGAAACGTCAAAATACATCTACCGCCCATTTTTTCTTTGTAAATCCCTTAAAGGGGCATAGCGTAACTAACTTATTCAGCACTCACCCGCCAATTGATGAGCGCATTAAGCGCTTAGAGCAAATGGAAGATCACGTATAATTGTGAGGATTTTTTGTGGCCAAAGCTAAAAAAAAGAAATCGATCAGCCAAAAATCAAAATTAGTTAGTAAAGCAGCACGTCCTAGAAAATTAAAGCAACCTACCTACAAGTCTTTCAAACGCAGCAAAGCGGTTAAACATCCAGTCAAATTACCAAGTGCTTATATACTGTTTAAACGAACACTGACAACCTTAAAAACTAATTGGAAATTATTTTTAATAATTAGTTTGATTTATGGTGGTCTGACGATTATTTTAGTTCATGGCTTTAGTGGTGTTCTAAACCTAACCCAGTTAAAAGCTACATTAAAAAGCGGATTGAGCGGCAATTACTCAAGCCTTACAACCAGTGCCACTTTGTTTGGATACTTACTTGGTTCTGCGGGTAGCTCAGCAAGTGCCAGCGGTGGTGTTTATCAAACTTTTTTGATCATAGTCTCTAGCTTGGTAATTATATGGGCACTACGCCAAGTAATTGCTGGTCAAAAAATTAAAGTCCGTGACGCCTTTTATAAAGGTACTTATCCGTTAGTGCCATTTATCTTAGTCCTGATTGTCATCGGTCTGCAACTACTGCCCTTAACCATTGGTGCTTGGCTTTATTCTGTAGCAGTTAATAATGCAATTGCCGTAACTTCACTTGAAAAATTAATTTGGGCGATATTGGCGATAATGTTGGCTATTTTATCGTTATATATGATCTGTTCATCTTTATTTGCCTTATATATCGTAACCTTACCGGACATGACACCGCTTAAAGCCCTTCGATCGGCACGTCAACTAGTGCTCTATAGACGCTGGACAGTTCTTCGTAAAATCTTATATTTACCAATAATACTGCTAATTACAGGGGCTGTAATAATGATACCTTTAATTTTACTGGTGACCGCTGCTTCGGTCTGGATTTTTTTTATACTAAGTATGTTTACACTGGTAATAGTACATAGCTATATGTATACACTATATAGACAACTACTATGGAAAAATTAACTAAAAACCAAGCCCAAAAACGCATTAATAAATTGCGTGAATTAATAAACGACTATCGTTACAACTATCATGTTCTAAATAATTCTATAATGAGTGAGGCAGCAGCCGACAGCTTAAAACATGAATTAACTCAACTTGAAACACAGTTCCCAGAACTTATAACTTCAGACAGCCCAACTCAAAGAGTAGCCGGTAAACCATTACCCGGTTTTAAAACTATTGCGCATAGTCAACGAATGCTTAGTTTAAATGATGTATTTGATGAAGCCGAATTAAATTCTTGGATAAATCGTATTATTAAACTTTTACCCCAGGGTGCTAAATTAGAATATTTTATGGATCTTAAAATGGATGGTTTTGCAGCAGCGTTAATTTATGAAGATGGAGTATTAACAACTGCTATTACTCGTGGCGATGGTTTTCAAGGCGAAGATGTAACAGCCAATGTTCGTACTTTGGAGTCTGTACCATTACGTTTACATATGCGAGATAAATCGGTCCAAACTTTCTTAAAAGGACGAACTGAAGTACGTGGCGAAATAGTAATGTATAAACAAGATTTCGAGGCTTTAAACCGAATGCGCCAAAAACAAGGCCTAAGCTTGTTTGCTAACCCCCGTAACACTGCGGCCGGTACGGTTCGACAACTCGATCCTAAGTTAGTAGCTAATAGACCACTGCATTTTAGGGCTTACGATTTAATCCGTGACGAGGCTAGTGAAGTACCAACTCACCAACATGCTTATTCGACTCTTAAGTCGCTAGGTTTTTTAGTTAACTCTCAGGCAACAATCACAAAAGATACTAATGGCATCCTCAGATTTACTAAACAATGGGAGACAAAACGCCGCAATCTACCCTTTAATACCGATGGTTTGGTTTTAAAGGTAAATAATCGAAAGCTTTATCAACGACTGGGTGTTGTCGGTAAAGCCCCCAGAGCCGCAGTCGCTTTTAAATACGCTGCCGAACAATCAACTACGAAGGTAAAAGATATCTTTGTATCAATTGGTCGTACCGGGGCGGCAACGCCAGTTGCAATGTTAGAACCAGTTGTAGTTGCTGGGAGCACTGTCCAGATGGCCACTTTACATAATGAAAGTGAAGTGCATCGTAAAGATATACGGATTGGCGACACTGTAATTATTCATAAAGCTGGTGATGTTATTCCGGAAGTTGTCGAACCTCTTGTGAAATTACGAACCGGTACTGAGAAAAGATTTGTGATGCCAAAAAACTGTCCCGAGTGTGGCACCAAGCTAATTAAACTAAAAGCCGAAGATGCCGTTTGGCGTTGTCCTAATGAAGCTTGCCCGTCAAGGGTATGGAAGCGCATACAGCATTATGCTTCTAAAACAGCTCTAGACATCGAAGGCTTAGGTGAGAAAAACGTGATAGCCCTAATTAACGCCGGACTTATTAAAGAAACACCGGATATCTATAGTTTGAAGAAAAACCAAGTTATTGACTTGGAACGCTTTGGGGAAATATCTGCCTCGAAGTTAGTAACAGCTATTGAAGCTAAGAAAAATCCAGCACTAGACCGCTTTATCTATGGACTTGGTATACGTCATGTCGGTTCTCAAACGGCAACTGACTTGGCTAATCACTTCCGCAGTCTAGAAAACTTAAATAAAGCGACAATTGTCCAGTTAAGCGTTGTAGAGGGAATTGGTGAAATAGTAGCTGAAGCGATTGTTGCATGGTTTGAAAATCCTGCCAATCGACGTTTATTAATCCAATTCAAATCCCAAAAGGTTATACCACAAGAAGTCAAACGTATTGGTGGGCCATTAGAAGGTAAAAGGCTTGTGGTTACTGGTTCACTAGACTCTATGGGTAGGGATGAAGTCGCTGAAAAAATTCGCTCACTTGGTGGTACTTTCCAAACCAGCGTTGGTCAGGATACCGATTATCTAGTTGTTGGTGCTAACGTTGGCGAAAGCAAGTTATCTAAAGCCAGAAAACTTGGAACTAAGCAAATTAACGAGAAGGATCTAATACATCTTCTTGACAAATAGCACAAATTTATTATGCTTATATTAGATCGTGCGTCATGCGGCGCGTGAAACAAAAACTATAAAACCAAAAAAACACCCGCCGCTGGGTGAGCGCGCACGAAGTAGTATTAATTTAAAAAAGCCCGTTTGGGCTTTTTTAAATAACTAAACAGCTAAACTTATCTGGTAGTAACGCCAACAGACTTTGATGCAACCGAGATATTACTGGCACTATCTATAGTAATAATGTAGTAAATATATGACATGTGAGCAGTAGCACCGCTGTCGGTAAACGTAGTGCTAGGAGCATTAACTAAGCTATACATTTTATTATTGCGTAAAATTAGATATGAACTAACTTTTACATTATCTGTAGCCGCTGACCACTTAAGTACCGGTTTATTATTAGAGTTTAAACTTACAGTAATATTTGTTGGGGAAGTTGGAGCTTTGCTGTCAGCTTTTAATAAAGTCTTAGCTAGATCCGGTAGAGGACCAATATGTCCGGATGTATCTGTAGAAGGCTGCGGAGTACCATTCCCTATTAGCGTTAAGCGTATCCAAGCTGGAGTGGCAGCTTGACCATTTAAAGCTAGATAAGCTGAGTTTAAGTCAGCTGCTGAGGCTGCTACAACTGGACTAGCCGAGCTAGTACCGCTAAAGGAATTTGTGTAATAAGTATTTACTCCACCGGCATTATATAAGTCACCGAACCAACCTGTGGTTACTACGCAATCGCCTGGACCCTGCATATTGACTCGTGAACCGTAGTTAGAAAAACTCAACCGCTGACGAAAATTAGTCGTCCCGCAGTTCTCACCGGCACCCACCATTATTGCTCCAGAGTCAGCTTTACCTTGAGGAAATTTGGAACCATATATACTTGTGTTATCGTAATTTTGACCACCATTGCCAGCTGGTTCGATTACTGTACGTCCATGGCTTGTTAAATAGGTAATTGCATCATAAATAGCCGGTTCCCATTCAACGGCTACAAAGTTTCCGTTTGTATCATAGGTTTGTTGCTCAATTAAGATTACGTCTCCAGGTTTTGTAACGTATGTGGCAATCGCTAAAGCTGTCGTTATATCCCAACCGCGCTCGTTATTATAGACATTTATCAAGTTAAGTTTAGAACCATTACTTGCTCCTGTAACCCCAAAACTATTATTATCGGCAACCATTTCCCCAAGTACTGCGGTACCATGTCCAACATCGTTGTATGGGTCGCTTGGAGTACCATTGCTAATAAAGGCGTTTGCCGCTTTAGTTAAATCCTCGTGATTTACATTCCAACTATATTCAAGGTCGACAATTTTAATTTTACTACCGTTACCGCCGGGGTAACTATTAGCAAAATTAGCATTAACGCCACCTGGGGCCGGTTTGATGTAATTTTCTAAAGAAGTAAAGTCTGGGGTATTAGTTGTCGGTGCTGGTGCAGCTTGTGATTTAGCATAGGCTTGGTCGATTATTGGCAGGCTCTTCAATTGAGCTATTATCGAATCTGCATCTACATTTTTAGCAAAAGTTACGACATAATAATTATTTAAAGTTTGGGCTAAAGGATTACTTTTACCACCGACTGCTTTAGCTAAAAGCTGCTCAGCTTTAATTTTTTTGGCGGTGGCTAAAATTCCATTTAACTGATTTATGGCCTGGTTGTTAGGAGCTTGAAACGATCCGTTTTGCAATGTCACATTACTACCAGCTTTAAATTTAATATTTATCTTGTTTTTTTCAACAACTGACAGGGGTTGTAAGCGATTAGGCTGAGACTTGGCCTGTACCATAGCTGGAACAAAGCTAAGGCTACTAGCAATCAATACTAGCGCTGTTAGCGGAGTAATAAATTTAGAAATCCACCGATTAATCTTCATTGTATTGTCCCTTCCTTAATGCGTATTAAGCACACTAGAATTGACTACATTATAGCATTCTTTGTAGAAAAGTCAAGTACATTTATACACTTAAAAGAATCTTTATAAGAATCTATGGTGGAGCTATGGGGACTCGAACCCCAGACCTCTTGTATGCCATACAAGCGCTCTAGCCAGCTGAGCTATAGCCCCGAGTCTGCAGATTATATCACAGTGGTGGAGCCGGGGAGACTCGAACCCCCTACCTCAGCAATGCGAATGCTGCGCTCTACCAGGTGAGCTACGGCCCCTTAGCAACTTAATTTACGAGACAATTATAGCTTAATTGCTGTTACAATAGTCACATGATTGATGGAGCAAACAGTAGCTCAGCATTAAAAAGGAATAATACTGCGATAGGCCTTATCATTGTATTTTTGTTAATTGCCGTAAGTATTACCTTTTGGTATAAAGTTTATATAAACACAAACCAAGTATTTTGGGGAATGATGGACAATAACTTGGCTACTGCTGGTGTAACTCGACACTTTACTCAGGGAGATCAAAGAGGTTCACTCGATCAATATATTAAACTACAGTTTGGATCGACTAATGCTGTCAATACTTTAGTGACGTTCAATCAAAACCAAAATAATGTTAAAGCTACTGCCAAATCTGAATCGATTGGAACGCCTAAAACAGATTACAGCCGGTATATTAGCATCAATACCACTCAAAAAAATAGTAAAGGCAAACCGATTAATACTGCCAATATTGTTGGAATTTGGTCTAAAACCGACGCTTCAGCTACTAGCCAAAGGTCACCCCAATATTTCAAGCAAAATGTTTTTAGTCTTATACCATTTGGAAATTTTAACCGCGATCAACGTAATACTTTAATTAAGATGATGAAAGATAAAAATGTATATAAAATCTCTGGTGTTAAGAGTAGCAAGCTTTATTCTCATGCGGTTTATGTTTACGATGTAAATGTTTCCCCATTAGCTTACGTAAATGTTTTGCTGCAATATGCTAAGGAGCTGGGACTCGATAACACTGGCATAGATGCATCACAATATCAAAACGCTCAACCACTTCAAGTGCAAATCAGTGTAGATAAAATGTCTCGTAATATTTTAAGACTTAGCTACCCATCCACTAAACAAACAGTTGACTATAGTGCCCAGGGTATTGAAAATTCAATTAAAATTCCGTCTCATACAATTACTGATACTGATCTACAACAACGCATCCAAAAAAGTTTACAATAACTTTTTCGTTAACGCTTATGTTAAGATATGACTAATTCTATGGATGTTGATTTTAAACCACCAAACAATTCGAATTATCCTCCACAAAAACCAACAAGGTTACAGTCCAATCTACCAGATTTGCCAGCTCCTCCCTTAGATTCGCGTAACAATGAGTTAGTCAACAATACTGATCTAGGCGTTTCAGTGCTTTCTTCCAGTAATAATTTTTCAGCTCCAACTTCTTTAAGTACAAACAATCCACGCCCAAAACCGTTGAGTGGCGAAGTAAGTACCGAAGCCAATCCAGTAGCTTCGATCCAACCACAAGTTACTAATACGCTAGCTAGTGAAATCATGACTGCTAACATCGCCCAACAATTTGGTACAACTGAGGATACCGAGTCATTACCAGACTTACCTGCACCGACTGCAGCTGTACCGGTTATTGGTCAATTTGACGAACCTATGCAAAAATCGGTAGCATCGGTTGTCTCAAGTTCAATAAAGCCCAAACGCTCAAAAACTAAGCTTTTAACGTTAGTGCTCGGGCTAATAGTTTTATTAAGTGCAGGCGTTTCAGCAACTTACTTTGGTTATATTGTTCCAAATAAACCGGAAAATATTTGGAACAAATCCTGGGCTAATATAGGCGCTGGCTATGACCATTTAATTAGTTATTCTTCAAATCTCCAAAAGTCTACCAAAGGATTTAGTCTTAAAGGATCGTATAAAGCCGAAGGTAGTCAGTCAGGTTCTGGCTCTATCGATATTCTTAGTTATAACGCCGACGCTTCTTTAAAAGTAGGTATGAATTTAACCAAAGGACCAATAAATTTTGAACTACGTTCAATCGCTGTAGCTAATTCTAAGTTTCCAGATATTTACTTCAAAGTTAGTGGTATAAAAAGTCTAGGGTTGATAAGTACACCCTACGACTCTTTGATTAACTCACTTGATGGCAAGTGGATTTCAATCGATCACAGTTATACCGATCAATTAGCCAGCGGTTCTTCTCCTAATCCTAAACTAACTGCCCAGGATATAACTGATTTTCAAAATGCTTTTAGCAAAGTAAGTAAGCAATGGCTGTTTACCAGTAACCCCAATCATCAAGTTATCCAGATAAAGCAAAAAATTGGTAAAGAAACTCAAGATAAACGATCAGTCTATCACTACAAGGCTCAATTAAATAAACAAAATTTAAAAGTCTATATCAAAGCGCTGCGCGATGGGCTTAAAGATACAAAGTTTGCTAAAGCTTATTTTCCGACAATTGCCGGTATATCAGACACAAAAATAACTGATAGTGTCGATCGGTTAAAAAACATTCCAAACCTAGACGTCTGGGCTGATACCCATACTAAATTAATTCATAAATTGAGAGTCAGTAAAGATACAAGTTATTTTGAAATTGGACAAGACTATCAAGGCGGTAATCAATTTCCATATAGTTTGAGTTTGTATGATAAAAGCGGCAAATCAGTAACAACTAGTAGATTCAGTGGAACGCTAGACATGAAAACAAACATTTCCAATAATCAATTCAGTATTAATAGTGACACCGAAAAAATCAGCGGCCAATTGCAAGTTAGTCCAAATAATAACCAGACAAAGGTCGATAAGCCATCGCCAACTACCTCAATTCAAGATTTGTTGGCCGGTATTTTAGGGGGAAGTCTAAGCACTGATAATTTAACTTCTAGTTCTGCAGTATCAACTCAATCAAAGGATGTTAACAGAAAAGCTAATCTACGATCAATCTCAAATAATCTGGAAGTTTACTACGCTATAAATGGCTTTTATCCAACTTTGGCTAATTTAAATGATAGTACCTGGCTAGCAGCAAACGCCTCCGGTTTAGATGTAAGTGCTCTTAAAGACCCTGATGGCACTAGCTCAAAACTTAGCGCCACACCTGCTGCTCATATATTTGCTTACGCTCCGACAACTTCTGATGGTAAAGCTTGTAGTAATGCTGCTGGTAAAGAATGCACTAAATACACTTTAACGGCCACCTTAAGCGACAGTAGTAAATATAACCTGTCTAGCCTAAATTAACTGGTAATCTTATTAAAACAACCGACTTCCGGCATTTCGCACAGTTTGGTAGTATATATTTGCCGACACATATCATGGGGCGTTTGTGGGTCATCCCGCAAATGCTCCACCATAAGCCTGAATTACATCTGAAAGCACTTAATGGGGTAAAATAACCCTATGCTCCATAAATTAAAACTGCGTCTTTATTTTGTTGTTGCCGCCTATTTTGGATTTTGGGCAAAGCTAGTTTTACTGAGGTGGCGTCCTAGAATTATTGTGGTAACGGGCTCTAGCGGCAAAACCTCAACACTACATATGATAGAAGCCCAGCTAGGTGCTAAAGCGACCTACTCTCATCATGCTAACAGCGCCATCGGCATACCTTTTAATATTTTGGGCCTTAAACCAAATGTACCATCCAAATCAGCTTGGTTGAAATATATCTTAGTAGCACCTTTTCATATTTTTAGAAAACTTCCCAAGCAAAAACTATATATTGTTGAATCCGACTGTGACCGCCCCAAAGAGGGTAGATTTAGCTCGAAGCTTCTGAAACCGGAGGTGTTGTTATGGGTGAGCGTTTATCGGACTCACTCTATGAATTTTGACAAACTAGTCAAAAATGGCCAATTCCCATCCCATGAGGCAGCCATAGCTCACGAATTTGGTTACTTTGTGTCAGCCACCCAGAAGTTAGTTATCGCTAACGGCGATCAACCAGACTTAGTAAATGAACTAAAAAGGGCTAAGCGGTCTGTAGCTGTTAAACGAGTTTCACTTGCACGGATTGACCGATATCAAATAAAAGTTCACGAGACGGTTTTTGGATTTAACGGTCAAACCATTCAATTACCAGGTGTACAACCTAAAGAACTGGCTATTGGCCTACAAATGGTTAACCAATTACTAGATTATTTAGGCTTGGGACTAGATCAAAACTATTCGCGCTACCAGGCACCTCCGGGCCGCAGCAGTGTGTTTAAAGGCAGTCATCACATTACGATTATAGATAGCACTTACAATACCGGCTTAGGCGCTATGAATGCTCTTTTAAATTTATTTGACTTGTACCCCAGTAAATCAAAGTGGTTAGTAATCGGTGACATTTTAGAGCAAGGAAGCGTTGAACAGCAGGAACATGAAAAATTAGCTTACAATATAGCTACACATAAACTAGAACATATAATTTTACTGGGCCCTAGGATTAAAAAATATAGTTACCCCATCTTAAAACAGGCAGTGCCTCAAACTCCGATATCGGTATTCGAAAGTCCCAAAGAAGTGCTTGATTATTTAAATGCTAATCTTAAAGGCGGTGAAACTGTATTATTTAAAGGGGCACGCGGCCTGGAGGGTGTAATCGAACAATTATTAGCCGATCCAAAAGACCAAGCGCAACTTGTACGACGTGAGTCAGCCGACATAAAACGTCGCCAAGCCTGGGGATTACCTAAATGAAAAAAGTCTTCATTATTCATGGCTGGACCTATAGTTTGGATAAATGGTCAGTATTTTGTGCTGAGCTACGAAAACATAATATTGAACCAGTTCAACTTAGAGTGCCAGGCTTAACCGATGACAGCGATAAAGTATGGGATATCGATGGCTATATAGAGTGGTTAAATAAACAGTTAAGTGGCCAAAAATCACCAACCGTAATCGGTCACTCTAACGGCGGTCGTATTGCCTTGTCATTTGCTCAAAAATATCCAAACCGGATCGGACAGCTTATATTAATAGACAGTGCCGGGATTGCCCACACTGAAAGACGATCATTACTTAAACTAAAAACTCTTAAATTTTTATCTAAAATTGGCAAACTATTTTCATATATACCACCGCTTAAAAAAGTCTTCTATAAGCTTATCGGTGCTAAGGATTACTACAACGCTCCGCCTAATATGAAACGTACCATGCAAAACATGCTACAGGCCGACCAGTTACTTGATTTATCACTAATAAACCTGCCCGTAACAATTATCTGGGGAAGGGAAGACACTATTACGCCGCTTAAAGAAGCTCAATTAATGCATAAGTCTATAGCTAGTTCAGATTTATATATCATTGACGATGCCCGTCATTCACCATTCTTCAGTCATCCTGAAAAAACCGCATCGATAGTTGTAAAAGTATTAGGTCGCTAAAATATGAGTATTTTTAATTCACTAGGCTCAAATTACTCCGGAAAGTTTGTTTGGCGGAATTTACTGGCTTTTAGCTCTAAAACAGCGTCTAATAACCTTCAACAAGTCCTAAAAGAACATTACACTGGAAACGTAATACTGACTTATAAAGGTCGCGAGGCCTTAGAGTTGGCCTTACGCCATAGTAATTTACCTCCCGGTAGCCTAGTTGGTATTAACGGCTTTACATGCTACGTACTTTACCAGGCTGTAGTTAATGCTGGTTATCAAGCCTTATTTATTGATATAACTCCCGGTCAAACAAACTTTGATATTATTCAACTCAAACATGCCAAAATTAAAAATCCCGGTTTAAGTGCCATAATTGTCCAAAACACATTGGGTTATCCGGCCGATATGGTAGAGTTGGATAAATTCTGCAAAGCGCAAAGCATCTTATTAATCGAAGACTTAGCTCATTCCGTCGGAGCAATTTATAGCGATGGGCGGGAAGTCGGCACGGTCGGTGCTTTAATAATGCTGTCATTTAGCCAGGATAAACCGGTAGACGTTGTGGCCGGCGGAGCTTTAATCGATCGACGCTCTAATACTTCTAATAATCTAACTAAATTACCACTAGTTTCAGCTTGGCAACGCCTAAAAAACCGTTTTTATCCGTTTTGGACAGGCTTAATCCGGACTACTTATCAATTAGGTATTGGGCGGGTTTTGCACTTTAGTCTTAAACGGTTTCACTTATTATCTACTCCAATGAGCGAAGGACTCGAAGGACTGCATAGTATGTCGAGCAGTACCGCAGGACTAATTTTGCAGCGCTGGCAGGATAGACAATCTGAACTAGACCACCGGCGGGAGATTGCCGCTATCTATACCAAAAATATAATAAGTGAACTGCAGCTAATTCAGCCCAACAACGGTCAACCAACTTATCTACGTTTTCCGATTAGACTAGACGACCCCAAGCCGCTTATTGACTATTTACGTACTCAACATATCTTTATTGGCGACACTTGGTACGATGCGCCAATTGGTCCTAAGAATTACTTGGCTAAAACAAACTATCAGGCCGGTAGCTGTCCATCAGCTGAAGATTTGGCTAAACATATCGTCAACTTACCAACTCACCGGCATATTACCCCAGTAATTGCGGCTGATATTTGTGCTAAAATCAAGCAGTGGCAAACATTACAACAAAAATCATAGACCAGCAGCAGATTTGGGAAGAATTCATCACCTTACATCCTGAAGCTAATTTTTTACAATCCTGGTATTGGGGTGAATTTCATGAACAACTTGGACATCAAATTATTCGTAGCGGTTTCTATGAATCCGACAATTTAGTCGGACTAAATTTAGCAGTCGTCGAACCTGCAAAAAGAGGCCGTCATTTAGCTATTCCCGGCGGTCCAATCCTTAATTGGAACAATCAGCAACTTATAACAACTTGGGTCAACGAGATTGGGCAGCTGGCTAAACAGCATAACTGCCTATTTGTTAGAGTTAGGCCACAACTTCTAAATACATCAGAAGCAGTCCAGCTGTTTAAAACCTTAGGTTTTAAAACAGCACCTATGCACTTACATGCCCAACTGACCAGTAAACTCGATCTGTCTAAAGATGATGATGAACTTAAAAAAGCTATGCGTAAAGGTACCAGGTATGAAATCAATCGGTCCATTAAACTTGGTATTAAAGTTGAAGCTACCAATGAACCTAAGTTATTAGATGAGTTTTATAATCTGCAAATCCAAACAGCCAAGCGTCAGAAATTTGTACCTTTTTCTTATAAGTTTTTAACAGAACAATTTAAATTATTTGCGAAAGCTGACAAAGTTTTGATGTACAGGTCAACTTATCAAGGCAAACTACTAGCTATGGCCTTTATAATTTTTTATAACGGCGAAGCGGCTTATCACTATGGTGCCAGCACTGATCTTGCCAGACAGTATCCAGGTGCATATGCCATACAATGGGAAGCTATTCATGAAGCTAAGAGACGCGGCTGCAGACTATATGATTTTTGGGGAATTACCGAACATGGACAAACCAAACACCGCTTTTACGGAGCATCAGTATTCAAGCGTGGATTTGGTGGTCAAGATGTTGCTTATTTACCGGCTCGCGATTTGGTAGTTAACCCCATAAAATATCAAGCTACTTATTTATTTGAAACCGCTCGGCGTAAAGTACGCCACCTGTAGTTACGGTTGACCTTGACTTAGACCTACGCTATCTTGAGAGCAGCGTGAGGATGGTGAATTCGCGGCGGTTATGGGATAACCGTCCAAATATAAGGCCAAGAAGGGTATCGTTTTATTTGCTGCCGCAAATGCTTATTAACAGCGCACTTATTTGTTTAGCCCTTATATTTGTAACTTTCAGTAGCCTTACAACTAAAGCTTCGTCCGCGCCAAAACCTTTAATAATAAAACCAATCAAACCGCAAGGTCATGTAGCCGGCCAATCAATCGACATCGAACATTTATTGCCAGAAACCGGAAATCCGTCCAGTTTTTTAGTAGATAAACTGCTAGCTTCACCGCCACCACCACCAGCCGACTGTAAGGTTGATGCCTGTATCGCGCTTAGTTTTGATGATGGTCCTAATGCCGACTCCAGCCCGCTTATTTTAAATACCCTTGAAAAATATAAAATCCATGCCAGTTTCTTTTTGATTGGTTTGAAAGTAGCACCAAATACGGCCCTAGTTAGACGTATGTATACCGACGGCGACGATGTAGGCAACCACAGCTGGTCACATCCTGATTTTACGAAACTAAATGTATCGCAAATTCAACAACAGATTGATCTAACCCAAAATGCCATTACTGTTACCGGTATTCCAGCACCTTACTTGTTTCGACCACCTTATGGGGCCGTAAACCCAGCAGTATTAAGTCAGATTAAAATGGCAGTTATTTTATGGAACGTTGATCCCAAAGACTGGGCCCAAAAAGATACAGCCAGTGTAATTAAACAAGTTGAAACTCAAGTTCGCCCAGGTGCGATTTTAGTGATGCACGATCATGCACTAACTGCATTGGCACTAGACAGCATCCTGCGTGATCTTACTCCGAAATATAAATTCGTTAATGTAGGACAGCTACTCAACTTGCAGTCTAACTCGCAAGGTTTATTCTTTGGTCGCTAGCAGTGACTACAGAGGTAAATTATCGTACAATGTCCAAGTGAAGCGCTATAATCCAAAACAAATTGAGGCTAAATGGCAAAAAAGCTGGGAAGACCGGGGCATTTACCGGGCAGTAGAAGATCCCCAAAAGCCTAAGCGATATGTACTAGAGTACTTTCCATATCCCAGCGGTGCTGCCATGCACGTAGGGCATGTACGCAATTATACAATTGGAGATGCTATAGCTCGTTGGCGGCGAATGATGGGGGATAATGTCTTACATCCAATGGGTTGGGACGCTTTTGGTCTGCCAGCGGAAAATTATGCTATCAAATCAGGCATTAGCCCCCAGCAAGCAATTCAGGAAAATACCACCAA
Organism: Saccharimonadales bacterium (SeqCode); assembly: GCA_038231155.1. GTDB lineage: Bacteria > Patescibacteriota > Saccharimonadia > Saccharimonadales > JANWIN01 > JBBRLY01. The sequence continues at coordinate 14,992 of JBBRLY010000009.1, read as the reverse complement.
GTTTAAAAAGCAGTTAATGCAAATGGGTTTTGGATATGACTGGTCACGCGAAATCAACAGTAGCGATCCAGATTACTATAAATGGACTCAATGGTTGTTTTTATTGCTTTTTAAAAAAGGTCTAGCTTACCAAAAAGAGGCCTTAGTGAATTGGGATCCAGTAGATAAAACGGTGTTAGCTAATGAACAGGTTATAGATGGGAATGCAGAGCGCAGTGGTGCCAAGGTTGAGAAAAAGGCTCTCAAACAGTGGTTCTTTAAAATCACTGACTATGCCGATAGATTAGTGTCTGATCTCGATAAATTGAATTGGTCTGAATCTATTAAAACCATGCAGCGTAATTGGATTGGTAAGAGCACGGGCGCTGAAATTGAATTCAACATAGAAAATAATAGTCAAAAAGTGAATGTTTTCACAATACGCCAAGACACTCAATACGGCGTTACATTTATGGTACTTGCTCCGGAGCACCCACTGGTTCAAAGCCTAACAACTGACAAATATAAATCATCGGTTAAAGAATATATCCAAAAGTCGCTTCTCAAAAGTGATATAGAACGTCAAGAAGAAGCTGGCAAACAAAAAACCGGTATTTTTATCGGTGCTTACGCCATTAATCCAATTAACAAAGAAAAAGTTCCCATTTGGGTTGCGGATTACGTTTTATTGGGTTACGGAACTGGTGCGGTAATGGGAGTACCAGGACATGATTCTCGAGATAAACTGTTTGCTGAAAAATACGGTCTGGAAATACGCAAAGTCTACAAAAATGAAGATGGGAATGATTTCCACAGTGAAGGCATAGTTATGAATTCGGATAGTTATAACGGTTTAAGAACAGAAGAAGTGCGGGAAAAAATTCTAGCTGACATGGTAGAAGCTGGATACGCGACTGAACGTATTAATTACAAAATCAGGGATTGGTTAATCAGTCGTCAGCGCTATTGGGGTGCTCCGATTCCGATTATTCATTGTCCTAAAGACGGTGCCGTACCAGTTCCAGAAAAAGATCTACCGGTAAAATTACCGCCAATGGAAAGTTATGAACCTAGCGGGGATGGCCGTAGCCCTTTGGCTAGGGTGCCTGAATTTGTAAATACAACCTGCCCTGTGTGTGCAGGCCCAGCACAACGCGAAACTGACACTATGGACGGTTTTGCCTGTAGCAGTTGGTACTTTTTAAGATTTGCGGATCCAAATAACGACAAACAAGCTTTCGCAAAAGATAAAGTAAAATATTGGCTGCCGGTTGATGACTACATTGGTGGTGCCGAGCACGCAGTAATGCATTTACTGTATTCTCGTTTCTGGACAAAAGTGATGTTTGATGAGGGTCTAATTACGTTTGACGAACCATTTACGACACTTCGAAACCAAGGTATGATTTTAGCTTCTGATGGTCGAAAAATGAGTAAAAGTTGGGGTAACGTGATTGCCCCTGATGATTTAATCGACCAAGGTTACGGTGCTGATTCAATTCGAATCATGGAATTGTTTATTGGTCCGTGGGACCAGCTTGCAAATTGGAGCATTGAAGGTTTGGGTGGAACTTTCCGCTTTTTACAGAGAGTTTGGACATTGGTACAAGAATATAACGAGCAGAGGTCTGTTCAAAAACCGGAAGCTAAGGGCAGTAGTGAATCGGAAGTATTGTTAAGGCTGGCGCATCAAACTATTGCACGCGTCAGTAAAGACTTAGACGAGCTTGGTTTTAACACCGCTGTCTCCGCCTTAATGGAAATGGTTAATGCGCTGTATAAAACAAAGGAAAAAGATCATTTCCAAAACCACCAAGAGTGGGCATTGGCAATTCAAACATTAATCCAGCTGCTAGCACCCTTTGCGCCGTATATTAGTGAAGAATTATGGGAACAGCTCGGTAATCAAGGATCGGTTCACGAAAGCAAATGGCCAACCCATGATCCTAAGTATTTATTGTCCGATCGTATGACAATTGTTGTTCAGGTTAATGGTAAGGTTAGGGCCAACATCGATCTGCCGGTCGACGCTTCAGAAGAACAAGTAAAAGAAACGGCTACGACCAATCCAAGAGTTCAAAAATACACTAAAGATAAATTGATCAAAAATACTATTTATGTACCTAGTAAACTACTTAATTTAGTTATTTAAGCAATTACGGGCAAGCTTGAGGTTTATCTGTTAATGGGGTATAATACCAGTTAATCTATCACTCTAAAATAAAGCAAGGAGCTTATTTTTCATGGGTAAACCCAAAAAGCGTACTAGTCCCCGGCGCACCGGAATGCGTAGAAGTCACATCGGTCTAAAATTGGCTCGCCAGGTCAATGCTACTTCGCCAGTTAAGGTTTACACCACTCGCAAAGAAACTGGCAAACAAACCCAAACTGCTATCAAATAGAAACAGCGGTTTTGAATAACCTAAACGGAATTTAACAATAGTAAATATGAGTGCTAACCGCCACCTCGGCCGCATCGTTGCCTTGCAAACCCTGTTTGAACAGGACTTTAGACGGGAATGTGGTGATAAAAGCTTTAATTTAGACGAAGTGTTAGCCCGCAATATCAGCCGATATCGTGATACAATTGATGACCAGGCCTTTATTGCCGATTTAGTAAAAGGCGTAAATGTCAAACAAACTGAGCTGGATGAACAACTACAACCTGTAGCACCGGAGTGGCCAATTGACCAGATTGCCCGAATGGACCGAATAGTCTTGCGCATTGGGCTGTATGAACTGCTACACACTAAGTCGGTTCCACCAAAAGTAGTTATTAATGAAGCGGTAGAGCTAGCTAAATCGTTCGGAGGCGATAATAGTTCTAAGTTCGTTAACGGAGTATTAGGCACTTTGCTGAAGCAGCTCCAAGATGTGAACAATAATCATTCGAAATCATAGGGAATCTAATCCATGAAAAGACCTAAACCAATCCAAGGCATAAAAAAATTCGTTCACCGTCGTAGACCAGCGATCAAAGAAGTCGTACGCGAGCCTACTTCTGGTGGAATTATATTCAGACGTAATGCCACATCCAATAATATTGAGGTGTTACTAATCCAAGACGCTAAGAACCGTTGGACTATCCCCAAAGGACATATTGAAGAAGGCGAGAAAGCCAAAGAAACCGCGGAGCGTGAAATTCGCGAAGAAACTGGTTTGAAAGAGCTAAAAGTATTAAATTGGCTAGGAAAAATTAATTTCCGTTACCGTCGCCAGCAGTCTCTAGTACTTATGACAACTGAGATATTTTTAGTTAAAGCACTCGGTGATACTGACAAACTAAAGCCTGAAGATTGGATGAATGGAATTAAGTGGTTCCCAGTTAACGAGGCGCTTGATAAAATTGAATACGAAGACATTGGCAAAATAATTTTGCTGGGAATGAAAAAAATTAGACATGCAGGACTATAGCCCATATAAAAACTTTGCTCGTGATGAGCTAGGTGTTGATTTTAATAATATCGATCTGCTACTAACGGCTTTTACGCATCGTTCATATGTTAATGAACACCGCAAATCGGTACGTGAGCACAACGAACGTCTGGAATTCTTAGGTGATGCTGTTCTTGAATTAGTGGTCACCGAATATTTATACATCAACTTCAAGGAACCAGAAGGGGTATTAACTAACTGGCGTAGTGCTTTAGTTAGGACTGAAAGTATCAGTGCAGCTGCAGTCAGACATAAATTTGAGCCGCTACTACGCTTAAGTAGAGGCGAGCGTCGCGGTACTGACAGAGCCCGGGCTCAAATACTAGCTAATGCTTTTGAAGCTGTAATCGGCGCCCTATACCTAGACCAAGGATATGAAATAGCCAAAAAGTTTATTACTACAGGTTTACTGGTTACATTTGATGACATCTTAAAAAATGGTACCTGGATGGATCCCAAGTCTATTTTGCAAGAAATTGTGCAAAGTAAAGAAGGCTTTACGCCAGTCTATAAAGTAATGAGCGAAGAAGGACCGGATCACGATAAAATCTTCAGTGTGGGCGTATTTGTAGATGGTAAAATTAAGGGTGAGGGTGTTGGTCCAAGCAAGCAAGCTGGACAGGTCGCCGCTGCAGAAGCCGCCCTTAAAGACTATAAATAAACCCAAAAATGTTGGTGGTCAAGCCTACTGACAGTTGACAACAGGGGCGTATATCTGTAAAATTATCAAGATTATTTTCATAAACGCTATAACTGTTTAAGGGAGTAAGTTTAACTACATGTTAGCTATTCGTATGAAGCGGATTGGCCGTCGTGGCACCGCTCAATTTAGAGTCGTAGTCCAAGACTCACGTCAGAGCCCAAAAAGTGGTAAGTTCGTGGCGCAACTCGGTAGTTATAACCCTCACACTAAGACCAGTACTTTAGTTAAAGATAAAGCTGAGATTTATTTAAAAAACGGCGCTCAACCTTCTGAACGAGTAGCTAGCTTATTTAAAAGCGAAGGAATTAAATTGCCAGATTGGGTAGTAGCTAAGACTAAAAAGGCTGGAACTATTCGAAACCAAGATAAACTACGTCGAAACCGCCCAGCAGAAGCTGAAAAGCCAAAACCAACGGTAGCTGCAGATAGTAAACCGGCTGAAACGAATACTATCGAAAATAACTCTGAACAGACTGAAACTACAAATCAAGCAAACGAACCTACTAAAGCCGAAGCCAAAACTAAAGAACCTGCCGATTCCTCAGAAGATAATCAATCAACTGCTAAAGAATCTGCGGATATAGTAGTCGAGTCAAAGGAATCCGAAGAAGCAGCCAGCTAATCGTTTGTTAACCAGTGACGCAATAATCAGCTTTTGGTATAATCAATTTACCTGCAGTAATTAAAGGAGAGACTGAAATGAGCAGCATTGACCAACAGTTTGTTGAATTTATCGTTAAATCTTTAGTCAGCAAACCAGATGCCGTATCTATTGAACGGCGGATAGATGAAAAGGGCGTCTTATTAGAATTAACTGTTGACCCTGAAGACTTAGGTAGAGTAATCGGTAAAAGAGGCGCTACAGCTCAAAGTTTACGAACTTTACTAAGAGCACTTGGGACTAAAAATGATGCCCGCTACAATTTAAAAATTGTCAACAATGGTGAAGCACCAGAGCGTAGAGAGCGCCGTTTTGAAGATCGTCATAGTGAAGAGGGTGCACCAGATTTAGAACCACAGGCAATTACTGAAGATTCTACTGAACAATCTACGGTTGACGAGACTAGCGATGCAGAAGATTCGCAAGCAGAAACTTCAACAGCTAGTTCAACAACCGCTACTTCAACTGACGAAGACAAAGAAGAAGACAAAGAGCACGAAAACCGTATTGACCGAACTCGCAAAGAACTTAAAGAATTTGATGACCTTGACGTTTAAACACGTCATGTAAACTCCAAATAGTCTTGCGTTGGTAGCTTAACCGATATATAATGCTTCGAGTCATTTTGACGATCGTTAAATATTAAACCCGCTATAGTTTCTTGAGAATTTCTATACGGGAAAGCTCACTGCGAGTCATCTAAAAGCCAAAGCTTAAAGATGAGAGCTTTATGTGTCAATGTAACCCGCTGATTAGCGGGTTATTTTGTTTGTGATACTATTAATTACTATGAAAATACAAATAATTAGTTTATTTCCAGAAATTGTTAAACCAATGCTAGAACAAAGCATGCTTTTTAAAGCCAAGCAAAAGGGTATTGTAGAATATTCATATATCAATTTGCGAAACTTCGGACTAGGTCCTCGTAAGCAAGTTGATGATACTCCTTATGGAGGCGGTGATGGTATGCTAATAAAACCTGAACCAATTGTGGCAGCCATTGCCGAAGCTAAGAAAAAAGATTATAAAGCCACCGTTATTTTGCCTACACCTAGAGGTAAATTATATAAACAATCCGATGCTAAAAGCCTAGCTAAGTCTAGCGGTCTTATTTTGGTATGCCCGCGATATGAAGGTTATGATGAGCGCATTACAGATTTTATAGACAAGCAGTATTGTATTGGTAATTACATATTGACTGGTGGAGAGCTGCCAGCCCTAATAATAATTGATAGTGTGGTGCGCTTAATTCCTGGTGTTCTTGGAGGTGAGAACTCGGCAGAAAAAGAATCATTTCAAAAAGACGATAAAACCATAGAATTTCCACAATACACTCGACCTGAGGAATTTAAAGACCTAAAAGTACCAGAAGTCTTATTAAGCGGCAATCACGGCGAAATTGAAAAATGGCGCCGTAGTCAAACTAAAAGTTAATTCTTAAACTAACTATTTTGCTAGGTTACTAGGCTGACCGATTAGGAAGCTTCGAATATTTTCAGCTGTAGTTTGATTAATACGTTCAATAGCTTCTCTTGTGTTAAAAGCATTATGGCTTGTAACTAACACATTGGGCATTTCCCTCAGTATGTTGATCTCCACGCTATGCATAAGTAAATCACTATCGACCTTATCTGCTCTCAAAAGAGCTAATTCTTCAAGCGGGCTAATTAACTGCTCGCTCTCGATGACATCAAGTGCGACACCTGCCAGGCGCTTTCCACCAACAGCTTCTACTAAGGCCTTAGTATCAATTAATTCTCCTCGTGCGGTATTAATTAATATGGCAGTAGGTTTTAATCGTGCCAGCCGATCTACATTCATTAAGTGATGGTTTTCGGGAGTATAAGGTACATGCAGACTAACAACATCTGCAGTCATTAAAATTTCATCCAAAGATTTATAGCTAAACCCAATTTCAGTAGCAGCTTGTTGGTTGGGAAACGGGTCATAACCAATAACCTCCATACCAAAACCCTTGGCTATTTTAGCGGTGTTGCGCCCAATCCGACCACAACCAATTATGCCCAAAGTTCGCCCAAACAAATCCATTCCTTGTAGTTGACCGTGGCTGCGATTACCATTGTCAGCAGCATCAAAGGCATCCGGTAGCTTGCGTGTTAAAGAAAGCAGTAAGCCGAAAGTATACTCAGCAACTGTGTGTTCACCATAAGTTGGAACTGTACTGATTAGTATATTGCGTTCTTTAGCAGCTGCACTGTCTACGTGATCATAACCAGTTGATCTAGTGGCAATTAACTTAACATTAGGGAATTTATTTAAAATCTCACGGGTTAATCGGCTGCTAACAAACAACGATATTATATCGGCTGCCGGAGCAACGTTGCTAAGACTCATTGGTTCAGTTGTGAAGGCAAGGGGCTGGTCAGATAGGCGCTGACGGAAGAATTTTTCGTCCTCAACTGAAGCATCATATATTGCAATGTTAGCCATAACAGACAGTATGTCATAAAGCTTATGTTAGTGTCCACACCAGATAATTGCATTCATTTTGACTTAATAATATGGACATAACGGGGGTCGTTAGTCTATAATTATTTTCTGGCAGGATTCAGTAGTATGACATGGTGGATAAAATTAGAGTCTTTAAAGCTTTAGCTTGTATATGCTTAAAATTGCGTTAGTCGCGCCTTTTGAAGAACCAGTACCGCCAAGGACTTATGGAGGTACTGAAAGAGTTGTGTTTAATTTAGCTGAAGAGCTTGTAAATATGGGCTACGACGTTACGCTGCTAGCTAGCGGTGATTCAAAAACTTCTGCTAAGTTAATCCCATGTGTTACTAAAGCCGTTCGGATGCTTCCAGAAGCCAAAAATCCAGATCTCAGATCAGCACTTAACTTGCAGGGTCTAGCCCAAGCAGTTAAAACCTTAGGTACAGGTAACTATGATATTGTCCACAATCATTTTGGTTGGAAACTGCTGTTATTTAAGGACTTGATAAAAGCTCCAATTATAACCACTTTGCATGGTAATTTATCTGAACCAACAGAACAACATATGCACGGGGTGTTTAAAAACGAACCTTTTGTAAGTATAAGTAAATCACAACGACGGCACGGAGCTAAACTACATTATGTAGCAACTGTTTATAACGGTATTCAACCAGAGCGCTTTAAATTTAACCCAAACCCCCAAGACTATCTTGCCTTTTTAGGTCGCATCCATCCTCACAAGGGATTAGAATATGCCATCGAGATTGCCAAAAAGTCCAACCATAAACTTATAATAGCCGCTAAACTTGATTCACTAGAACAGCATTATTTTGAAAATGAGATAAAACCGTTAATTGACGGTAAACAAATTGTTTTTATTGGGGAAGTCGACCATAAAAAGAAAGTAAGTTTATTGAAAAACGCCAAAGCAATGTTGTCACCGATTCAATGGGATGAGCCGTTCGGCATTACTAATATTGAGTCAATGGCATGCGGAACTCCAGTTATCGGTATAAAACGCGGATCGCTATCAGAAATTATTGTCGATGGGAAAACCGGTTATTTATGCAGTAATGTTGACCAAATGATTAAAAGAGTACAGATAATAGATCGGATCAAACGTGAGACCTGCCGCCACCATGTCGAAAAACATTTTTCGGCACGAGGTATGGCAGAGGGCTATCTAAAAGCCTACGGACGAATAGTTAAATTATAATAACTATTTTAGCCTAAGGAGCTAATGGTATAGGATAAAAGCAATGGATATTAATGCCCAGATGTGGCTGAGTATGCCCAAAATTCAGCGACAACAGTTACTCAAGGATTTAATTGCTGGACAGAACCAGACAAATTACATTGGACTAGTCAGTGCTGGTCCGCTAGGCGTTTATGCCAGTTTAGGTGTACATTTTGATTACGCTATATTCGGACGTGATTCCTTACAAGTGGCCGAAGATTTACTGGGAACTCATCAGGAATTAGTACATACTATTATTATGACTCTTGCTCGACTACAAGGAGTTAAAGTCGATCTCAAAAGTGAAGAAGAGCCAGGTAAGATCCATCATGAGTATCGGACTAGAATTTTTCTAGACGAGCCTATTCCAGAAGTATCGCTAAATATAATGACCAAATTACAAGCTGTTTGGGGCGGCAGTGGTACAGACAGCATGTGTTATTACGGCAGTTATGACGCCACGCCACTATATGTGCGACTTGTCGGTGCTTATGTTGATGAGTACGGTCCGGATATATTAAGTGAGACTTATACTACACATGGTACTCAAGAACGGATTATCGACAGTCTAAAAGCCGCAACTAACTGGATAATTAAAAAACTTGATTCTTCGTCTTGGGGTTTATTAGAATATAAACGCCTAAACCAAAAAGATGGATTGGCCAATCAAGTTTGGAAAGACTCGTCAACTTCATACATTCATACAAGCGGAGAAGCTGCTAATTACGACGATGGCATAGCCTCAGCTGAATTACAAGGTTATGCCTATGACGCGCTTCTGACAGCTACAAAACTGGTTGCCGATAACCAAGCCCAAAAAAAGGACTGGCAAGACTTAGCTGAACAATTAAGTACCCAGACCTTAGAACGACTATGGCTTAATGATCAAAAGTTTTTTGCCCAGGGCTTAGATCGTGGTGAAGATGGCCAAACCCGGCGGATTGAAACCCTAACGTCAAACGGAGCCTTAATTTTAGATAGTGACATCTTCAGTCAATTAGCCGCTAATCAAAAACAAAGCATTATTGAGGGTGTAACGGCTATGATTGTAAGTAAAGAATTTATGACCACTGCTGGAATCCGGTCTAGAGCCCTAAGCAATAAACAAATGCCTGGCTTTGTTGATTATCACGGCAGCTATACAGTTTGGCCTAAAGAAACCTTTGCCATTGCTCGAGGTATGAGACGTAACGGAAATTCTCAGTTAGCCGGGCAACTGGAATCACAAATTTTAGATAGTGTGAGGCATGCTGGTGAGTTCTATGAATTCTTCTATGTCAATGATGATGGTAAGATTTGGTATGATCGTGACCAAGCTGCCGAGTATTTTAAAAATAGCGGACTAGGTGAACATTTAGCAATGCCTGAATTAGGCCAAGCCTGGACTATATCGGCAGTTCTCAGTATCTTAAGCCACATTAAGCGTTAAATAGTATATTGCCTGATATAATTGTTTAATCGTGGCCAATAACCATAAAAAAAACAAGCTTAAGTCTTGGCTTAAAAGCCTTGCTAATTTTTTGAGTTCTGACTGGTTTTTTAGATTAATTATTGCTGTCTTTATTCTACAGGCCGTCTGGATTGCTTTGAGTAGCATTTATCCGGGTGCCTTTGACGAAGAAACGCATCTCAGCATCATTAATTTTTTTGCTCATCATCCCAATCCCTTTTTCACACATCAACCAGCGAGTCTTAATCAATACGGTGCGGTTGTCTACGACTCATCATATTTATATAGATACTTGATGGCATTTCCTTGGTTATTAATAATATTTGCTGTCAAAAGTTTTACAATTCAAGTTATAATAATGCGCCTGATTAATGTTGGGCTATTTACTTGGGGCATTATCTTATTTAGAAAACTACTAAGAAGAATTACCGATAATATAAAGTTGATCCATGTCAGTTTATTGCTAATTATTTTAACTCCAATAGTTCCCCAATTAGCCGCTCAAATTAATTATGACAACTTGTTTATACCATTTTTAGTTCTGGAATTTATTTTATCTATTGATATCCTAAAACAACTTAAATTAGGCAAAGTTAATCTTAAAAAATCATTGTTATTTTTGGCTTTTGGATTTTTAACCTGCTTAGTTAAGTATACCTTTCTACCGATTTTTACAGTCATGATTTTGTTCTTGGTAGTACAGTTCTTGCGTCCTAAGAGTCGTGCTTTAGGATATTTTGAGCAAGCCAAATCTGAATTAGCTAATTGGACAATTGGTTTAAAGATCCTATTAATCGGCCTATTGATAGTAAGTTTTGGGTTGTTTTTTGAACGTTATGGCTTAAATATAATTAGATATCGTACACCCACACCAAGCTGCGTTGATGTTATTGGTGCGAAGTCTTGTCAGGGGTACAGCATTTATCAAAGAAATATTTATAATATTCAAAACAAGCCTTTATCATTCAATAAATCTCCACTATATTTTACTGCAGTATGGATCAAACACATGCAATACAATTTGATGATGACAATTAACGGACCAGCTAGTGGTTACTCCATAGGTTTACCTCTTTTAGTGCCGTACATCGCATCGATTGTTCTGGCAACTTCTGGCCTCGGCCTAATACTAGCTTATAGACGCCGGATATTTAACTCGACTAGTAGACGATTAATTTTGCTATCGATGCTGCTTTACCTATTGAGTCTCTGGATAGTTAACTATACTGAATATTTGCACACCGGCCGCAGAGTTGCAGTCCAAGGTAGATATTTAGTGCCATTTTTGCCGTTTATTTATTTAATTTTCCTACTGGGCCTAGAAGTTTGGCTTAAAACCAAGCCGCAACTTAAAACGGGGTTGATTTCACTATTGGTACTTGCTTTCTTAATGGGGGGTGGAGTAGTAGCTTTCATTGTACACAGTGATGATGCTTGGTATTGGCAAGGCAACCAATCGGCAATTAATATGAATAAGACCGCCAAACGACTGCTTAAACCAATTATACCGGCTACACACTATGTACCAAATTGGCAAAATAGTTTAGATTTTTAAAGGTATTAAAATCTTATTGTAAATAATGATTTTATTTTGTAAATAAAAACACTAACATTGTTAAGCAGTATCATATTCAGACATTCTATGTTATAATTAATCCAAGCAAGTGGTTAATATAGAACCTGCCCGTTATAATAACTAGTCCTTTGAGACTGAATATCGTTGCGGTTGGAAGATACTAAACGCTAGCGATATAAGCTAAAAAGAAGGATTTAAAAATGTCAATGAAACTTTATGTAGGCGGTCTAGCCTACAGTATTTCAGATAAAGAACTGGAAGAGCTATTTGCTCCACAAGGTAAAGTTGTAAGTGCAGTTGTTATAAAAGATCGAGGTACCGGCCAGTCAAAAGGCTTTGGCTTTGTTGAGATGGCTGAGATAAAAGAAGGCCAGACAGCAGTTAAAGAACTAAACGGCAAAGAAATCGAAGGTCGAGCAATTGTAGTCAATCAAGCTCGTCCCCAAGAAGAACGCCGTCCAGCCGGCAGTTTTCGTAGAAGCTATTAACTAGTAAATATTAAGGGTTTATTTGGAACCAACCGTCAGTTGGTATTGAGAATATTTGTATGACAAAAATTAATAAACATATTGAAATACTGCGTACATCAACCTCAGGCTTATCGTCTATGGGGTTGAAGTCATGTGAAATGATCTGCCAGCTGCTCCAAAACCACTTTCAAGAAGTTGGTATTAGCCAAGTAAATAGTAAACATGATCTAGCGGCTTTAGTTGCTAAAAAGCCCGATTTGGTATTTGTGGGATTCAAAAATATACCTGGATCGAACGACCATTCTAAACGTCATAGTAATATATGGATAGCCGAGTATTTAGATGATAATCAAATAAACTACACTGGCTCTAATAAACTGGCGATGACTTTAGATCATAATAAAGTAGCTGCCAAAAAAATAATAACTGATGCTGGAATATTGACCGCTCCATATTTTACTGCTCAGCCAGGTCAATATCGGAGTGCCGGCGCCTTACCATTGAAATTCCCGTTATTTATCAAGCCACCTAAGCTAGGTGGAGGCAAAGGAATTGATGATGATTCAATCGTCAGAGATTTCATGTCTTATGAACGTAAGGTCTTGAAGATTGAACAGAACTATGGAACGGTTGCACTAGTTGAAAAGTACTTAATGGGGCGTGAGTTTAGTGTCGCATTACTTGATTCTAAGTATCAAGACAGTCCAATTGCAATGCCAATTGAACTTCTTACTCAGCCAAATGACTTAGGAGACCGAGTATTAAGTAGCAAGATTAAAACGGAAGATAGCGAACAGGTAAGACCTGTAAGTCCTGGACCAGTGCGAAATGAAATTATAGATTTTGCTAAAGCTGCTTATAAAGCATTAGGTGCCAGAGATTACGGACGCATTGATATTAGAATGGATGAGCATGACAGGTTATACTTCTTGGAAGCAAATTTAATTCCAGGTGTTGCCAATCACGATTTCACAAGCTACTTTACTAGCGCTTGTAAAATAAATCAGAATATGGACTACGAGTCGATGATTATGCATATTATCAACTTAGGTTTATCCAGGCAACTCCAAAAAACGGAAGTACTTGATGATCTACTGATAGATACTCTAGAACCGGTAATTTACACTGTTTAGTTAGATAAACTATAAACCCCGAGCTTACATTTTGAACTGTTTGATAGCTAACTTTAGATATTATAATACTCAAAAAGACTATTGAGGTTTGGAGGAAAATATGAGCGTAATTATCGCAGAATATATTACTTATTTATCAAAAATTATTAAACTTTTGGATATTTATTTACATCTGATTGGGGTGATACAACTTCACCAGGCTGGTTAACAGTTATAGGTACACTGTCTGGTGGCTTTACATTCGGTGCTGCGTTATTTTGAGGGTTGGCGGACTGAGGTTGTTGGATATTTACCGCCGGTTGCCCAGTGTCAGTTGGTTTAGAAGTTTGCGTCTGCTTAGCTCGGCGCAGCGCACGGTGATGTATTGACGTTGCAGAGATATAAATGATCGCGAAAATCAAGGCAATTGCAGTGCCTATTACGATGAATAGATTTCGCTTTTTAGCAAAAAAACTGCTAAAAGGAAGATGGTTGACTTTTTCTCTAATAATTGACATAGCATCGTACCTATTATTCGTAGTATTATCAGAAGCTACTTTACTTGAACCATTTGATTGAGTAGCTGTGGGTGTCAATGTCGAATTATTTATACCGGTTGAATTAGTAATAGGTACTATTTTAGTCGGTTTAGGTGTTACTGAGGAGGATTTTGTTTGAGATGAGCCAGTTGTGCTTCCTGTACTAGTATTGGCGGGAGGGTCAGGTGTTGTGCTTCCAGGCGTTGCATCAGTAAATGTATAGGTTGCACCAGTGGTCAGCAGATCGATATATGCTCCCTGACTTGTAGCCTTTGAAGTATTTTTAAAATAAACAATCGTATCAGTCACCGGCGTTAGGGCTTTGAAACTAAGTGTTGCTACCAGTACGTCGCCACTCACCGGGGAAGTTGTGCCACGCACTAAACTGGTTGAACCAACTCCGCCCGAAGCAGCCTCCAGTTGGACGGGGAAGACACTATGCGAAACATCTGTAGAGACATATTGAAGTACGTTGGAATCGTAGCCTAACTCCGCACGGGTAGAATCTACAGCGTAACCACTGCTATCTAGTTTGATATCTACTTTGAATTGTTGACCGGTCTGAAGCGAAAGACTACCTGGATTTAAATGAAAAGTTGCTGGATTGGTAGCAATTGCCGAATCAGCCTTAACACCAGGGATTAACCCAATTAATATAGTTAATATGATTACAAGACTGCCGCTCACTGCAGATAGACGTTTGATGAGTTGATAATGGCTGGAATATTTCATTTGCCAAAGTCCTGTATCACTAGACTGAAGTCAAGCTCATTAACAATACCGTCTTGATTGACATCTACGCGCCCTAAGCTTTTACCGGTTTTGCCAAAACTGCTTACGACTAGGCTGAAATCCAATTGGTCAACCTTGCCATCTTGATTAATATCTGTTGGTCTAAATGTTGTTGGTTTTGAAGTTTTTACTGTCACTGGCAATGATCTAGCTGACCCATTACCTTCACCAATCATTGGTCCGGCGGTGTCAACTGCATTAACAGCATACGTATAACTTGTATTACTAATCACCGACCTATCAATGTACTTGGTGGTTTTAGACGTGCCTAAAAACAGCATTCTATTTGGATCGCTTCCAACTGCACGCCAAATTATATAGTAGCTCACCTTAACATTATCTGTTGAGGCAATCCAAGTTAATTTAACCGAAGTGTCAGATACTGCAACTGCTTTTAAGCCAGTAGGTATAGTTGGTGGAGTGGTATCTTTGGGTGGTATTTTAATATGATCACGATAATAATTGCTTGGATCGGGACCATTATTGGCCCACCAGGTATCAGCATCAGACTTACCCGGAAGTGAAAATGGGGGGTCAGCTGGCGGCGGCGGTGTAGAGGCCGGGTCAAGTTGACCTTGCATCAAAGT
>JBBRLY010000008.1:0-1334 GCA_038231155.1 Saccharimonadales bacterium (SeqCode) | reverse complement strand
GTACAGTTCGGTATCAAGGCTCGTCTCGAAGTACGATCCGTCCTCGGCTTCAAAGCCATAATCTAAAGTAATATCCGGAGCGATGAACTTGACATTGCCGCCCGTGGCGTTGACTGTGAAATAATTGGTATCGGAGTAAATCATATCCTGAGAATAAAAGCCAGCGTTGCAAAGCGCTGGCTTATTAAAACAATTACTTGCCTATAACTCCACATGTATGGTGTCTATGAATGGCTCACCACGAAGTGTAATTATATCTGTATAACGCTCCTTATAAATGAGAGAATCTTTACTACTGCTTTTTATTATTCTGATCCCGATCTTACCATTACCTCCTAAATTAATTCTAAATTTATACACTTGTTTAATAGAGCTGTCATTAATCTCAATAATCTTATCGGGGTGTGCTTGTACTCTTACATAGTATGGCTTTATTGCAGTTAAATTTTTTTTTGTTCTGAAATCCACACAAAAGTTAGTGTACCTACCAAAGTAAAACTCTTTAGTTATATTATGTCCGGTAGGAACGAGATCTTTAGCATTCCAGCAATATAGATCACTATAATGAGTAGTAAAGTAAAATTGAAGGTCGGTATTGGTTGCATCCTTACAATTATAGTCCATTTTAGCGATCCCAGCACTATCCGAAGTAGCATCTTTTAAGCTACTAAAGTCATATCCCGGACTACCGGTATACATACTTATTTCTACGTCTTCCAGGGGCTTTGCAGAAGTACCGTTAGCTACTAAAGTCTTACAGGTTACCGCGTACGTCCCTTTGCAGCCGGATTTATTGCAGGCGGGAAGGGCAGCAGTTATGACAAAAAATAATAAGATTAATTTGATTTTACACATACGATTTTAGAGTGATAAGTTTTGGATTGAATGTTTATAAATAAAAAGTATATGCCTGCCGGAAGGTTTAAGTCCAGAGGCATGTTGATATTAGAGGTAAAGAACTTCGACTCCTGATATACAATACGCCCTGCCATATCTCTGATTTCGAGTCTGCCTGTTTCCTCAATTTTATCGGGAGAATTAAGGAAAATGTTGAATGAGCCGGCACCAGGATTAGGGAAGACGGAAAGTTTAACAGGAATAGAATCAGCAGGTATCTCACTGCCTGTATCACGCTCCGTGAAATGCCTCGGTGCTATAAAATGATTATCGTAATAGCTGGGACTGAGATTACAGTACAGTTCGGTATCAAGGCTCGTCTCGAAGTACGATCCGTCCTCGGCTTCAAAGCCATAATCTAAAGTAATATCCGGAGCGATGAACTTGACATTGCCGCCCGTGGCGTTGACTGTGAAATAATTGGTATCGGAGTAAAT
>JBBRLY010000007.1:0-3270 GCA_038231155.1 Saccharimonadales bacterium (SeqCode) | reverse complement strand
ATAGTTGTCTGCCTTGATGATCCTAGCCAGTGCCTCATCGCTGTAGTTAATACCCGAGTCTCCTAGCCCTATAAAAAAAGTGATATCGGCAATCGGAGTAATGAGATCGCGAATCGTGTATAAAGATTGAAAACTTGCCATTTTTCGCTCCATTTGTGACTGTGTTTAATGAAAATTATTGCCTATTACAAGTCTGAGTAACCAAAAAACCTCCGGGTTTTAACAGTGATAGCCCTGGTAACTGTAAGGTCTAAATGCCATAGTTACGCATAATATGGGTTAAGGTTTCTAGAATTTTTCTCAAAAACCGTTTGGCTGCAAATACCCAATTTTTGTCGCCAATGGTTTTGAAGTATTTCCTAATTGCATACCCATGACTCATTTTTGGGTGGCGACGATATGCCCAAGATTGAAGTTTGTTGTACATTAGTTTGTCTAGTAGTGAGAAGATTTTCTTGCTCACTACAGTTGAGTAGTAGTTGCTCCATCCTCGAATTAGGGGGTTTAGATGCCTAATTCGACCTCTTTTTGACCTTTGGTGTGGTTGCGTGATGTTCTGTTGTTGTATAGGGGGAGATATCTACGCAAAATATGCAAAAGCTTAGTATCCGGTTACAGAACTTGCCGTAAAGCGCGTCTGGTAAGCGCTGCTGTTGCTCGTGCTAGGTACTCATCAGAGAAGTTCATGTCGGATGTATGGTAATTGCGTGGCATATATGTGAATTATTGATATTCTGATATTGTTTAGGGGGACATACAGCGTAAAATATGCAGGTGCAGTAGTTGCTCGCTATGTAATGGAGTGTCTTGCTGCCAAACTTTTCACTCGCGCCGACTACTATACAGTGGCTTGTTTCGTTGAGGTACGGTGGGATTGTAGGGGCGTGTCCCGCCACGCCCTGCCTTTTTTGTACTGTACCCATTTGCCAGCCTCTGTAATCCCAAATCCAGGTTAACTAACTCCCTGATCTGGCAATACAGTACAATTAAGCTTTAGAAATGAATTTAGGTAGGTTGGGTTGAGGAACGAAACCCAACGTAGATGATAGATTTTTTGGGTTTCGCGACCCTCAAGCCAACCTACAATTAGTCTTAACTCTATAACTCCCTAGTTACTTAAATAAGCCAAATATTCCTCCTTTTTTAAGTTCTTTTTTAATTTTATTAATCTCCTCTACTAAATTGTTATACATTTTAGTATCCCCTTGTGACAGATAAAGATTTTTGGCTTTTTCAAAATCCGATAGTGCTGCTGACTTATTGCCTAAATCTTTGTAAAAACTCCCCCGACAAACGTAAGAATCAGCCTCGTCAGGTTTCAGTTTAATGACTTGGTTGTAATTCGATAGTTGTGATTGTTTATCTCCTAAATCTCCGTAAACACCCCCCCGAAGAATGTAAGCATCAACCTTGTCAGGAGCGAGTTTAATTGCTTGGTTGTAATCTGATAGTGCTGCTTGTTTATTTCCCAATTTGCTGTAAAATATTCCCCGATTGAAGTAGTTAGTAGCATCCTCAGGAGCGAGTTTAATTGCTTGGTTGTAATCTGATAGTGCTGCTTGTTTATCTCCCAAAATAGAGTAAATATTTCCCCGGTATCTGTAGGCAGTAGCCTTGTCAGGGTCGAGTTTAATTGCTTGATTATAATCTGATAGTGCTGCTTGTTTATCTCCTAAAATTTTGTAAATAATTCCCCGATTAAAGTAGTTACTAGCATCGTCAGGAGCGAGTTTAATTGCTTGGTTGTAATCTGATAGTGCTGCTTGTTTATTTCCTAAAGCGGAGTAAACATTTCCTCGGTATAAGTAGCTAGCATCAAACCCAGGTTCAAGTTTAATGGCTTGATTTAAATTTTCAAGTGCTGCTGACAAATTCCCTGCTTCATATTCATCCACTCCACAAAGAAAGTAATCATTATAGTCTTGACTAACCATTCTATTTCTCCTTACTGCACTCTAAGTATTGTTCTAAGGGATGAACAATAACCTCAGTCCTAGTTGCTCCAGCCTACTCAATATATCTGGATGTACTCTGATACTAATTTGAGGTTTGTTCATCGGAAATGTCCCGCTCTTAGTCATTAACCGCGATAAGTACCATTACTATCTATGGTTCCCTGATGTATAATACGCCCATTAACAACTATCTTTCCCCGAAAACTAGAACCAAAATCATCGAAATTAAGGTAAGCCCAACCCTCTTTATCCGTTTTAGTTTCTCTAACTCCTCCCGAACCTATGGCTCCCCAGAAGCCGTTATTATATCCATCAATGTACACTTTGGAGCCTTGAGTTGCTGTGTATATCTTAATCATTGTTTTCCTCCTTCAAATTTAAAGTTCAAAAATTCACTATCAATAAATTCATTTTTGAATTTATCTTTTTAACCAAGGGGGTAAAAAAATAGATAAAATCATAAATAACCCTATTTTTAAACATAAAAACCAAAAGAAAATAGGGTAAATATACCAGCTTATAGGGGAGTGTTTAACTTGTCCGAACTGCCAGTTATAATTAAACGCAGCCTCCACAACAATTCCGAGAAATGCCCAGATTATTATAGACAAAGGAAAGATAACCATTGAAACAACTATAGGGTGAGTTGTTACTACATCACCATTTTGAAAAAAACTGGGATATGCAAGTCTTAATATCAAGCCTATTATGGCAGACGATACATACCATGCGATTAAGTAATTTTTCTTAAGTCCAGTCTTATTTTCCTGTGAATTTGTCATTGTTTTGCCCTTCTAGTTGAATAAATTTGTGCGACCCTTTTTTTGAACTCCTTACATACCGCGTACAGAGTAATGTTTGAGTTTTTTCCTCGTCTGCTACCACAACAAGCCCCAGTATACTCATCGCTATCGAAGCGACAACGCTCGTATGTACGTGATGTTCTGTTGTTGTATAGGGGGAGATGCCTACGCAAAATATGCAAGAGGTTAGTATCCGGTTACAAAACTTGCCGTAAAGCTCGTCTGGTAAGCACTTGCGTTGCTCGTGCTAGGTACTCATCAGAGAAGTTTGTGATGTTCTGGTATTGTCTAGGGGGACATACAGCGTAAAATATGCAGGCGCAATGGTTGCTCGCATTAGGTACTGGAGTGTCTTGCTGCCAAACTCTGTTATCTCTCTCCAGGATGAGAAAGTCTTCACTCGCGCCGACTAACATAATATGGCGATACCAGCTTTTACCAGTCTGCATAACTTCCCACAGGTGTCCCCCTAATAGCTAACTGAGTCCTCCAGAGCAACTATAAGCACTTCT
>JBBRLY010000006.1:0-2221 GCA_038231155.1 Saccharimonadales bacterium (SeqCode) | reverse complement strand
ATATTCACCAAGCTGATTTAATTGTGATTGGCAGTCGTGGGCTTAAAGGTATGAAGCGAATTTTGCAAGGCTCCGTTAGTAGCCAAGTGGTAGCCGATGCCCCGTGTTCGGTGCTGGTAGTGAAGCCTAATTAACATTGACCGGAAATTGTGTGATTTTGAGGGGGTGACATGCAATCCCAGTTCATTCATGTATGGGGATAAATGGCACCCCCTCAAATAAACAACCCCCCACGCTATAAAAAAAGTTTTTTGTGCTACCATTATATTAGTTAAATGTAAAAGTTATGGCAGCATCTGATAGCACGAACCCCAAAAAGACTCCTAGCTTCGTAGTTGAGATACCACTCCAGATAACATCTCAACAGTCTTCTGTTCTCGATGCTCGTCTTCAGGCTGCTAGACAACTCTATAACGCAGTTTTAGGGGAAGCTTTAACTCGCTTAAACCTCATGCGGTCTTCTTCAATTTACCAAGCTGCAAGAAAAATACCCAAATCAAATAAATCAGCAAGAACAGAAGCTTTTAATCAAGCCAGATCGCATTATCGCTATACTGAATATGCACTCCACACTTATGCCAATAATGTAGCCATTTCAAGTAAATGGATCAAGCAGCATTTAGACGTTCAGGTTATCCAGAAGATTGCTACAAGAGCATTTAAAGCAACCGAGAGGATAATTTTTGGACAAGCCAAGAAAGTAAGGTTTAAGGGTAAAGGACAATTTAAGAGTATAGAAGGCAAGTCAAACGCATCTGGGATCAGATGGAGAGGTGATAGAGTTGAATGGAATAGCGAACTACATAAACTGAAGTTACCAGCCATTATAAATAAACACGATCCAGTTATTTTACATGGATTGAATAGCAGAATAAAGTATGTGAGATTAGTGAAAAGGGAATTCAATAAAAAGATTTATTGGTTTGCTCAGTTAGTATGTGAAGGAAAGCCATTTCAAAAACCAAAGAATCAAGTAGGTGAAGGCACTGTAGGCGTAGACTTAGGTGTGAGTACGGTAGCTATAGTAGCGGACGCAGAGACATTATGGCAACCATTCGCAGAGGAACTAAAGAATGAACAGAAAGAGATTAGTAAAAATCAAAGAAGGATGGAGCGCTCTAGGAGAGCAAACAATCCTAATAATTATAATACTGACTTTAGAGATAAGAAAGGAAAAAAAAATAAAGGTACTATAAAGAAAGGTAAAAAGCAATGGAAAAATTCTAATCGTTATCGACGAGTAGCTGCTAAGAAGAGAGAGATGGAGCGAAAACAAGCAGCACAACGCGCTCCGCGCATGCTTCGCAAACGTAAATCTCTACATGGACGATTAGTGAATCAAGTTTTAACATTAGGAAACAATGTTAAATTAGAAAAGGTTTCTGTCAAGGCATGGCAGAAAATATTTGGAAAATGTGTGGGCTATAAAGCGCCAGGATATTTCCAGAGTGAACTTATTCGTAAAGCTGAAAACGCTAATGGAAAAGTCATCCAGTTTTCTACTCAAAAAACAGCACTTTCTCAAACTTGCTTATGTGGCAGAAAAGAGAAGAAGCCATTGAGAGTTAGAGTACATAATTGTCCTGAATGTAGACTACAAATGCAACGGGATATCATGAGTGCATTTTTGAGTAGATACGTCGATCCAGAAACAGAAACTTTGTCATTCGAGCTAGCCAGAGATGGTTGGCTAGGGATGGAGCAGTCCTTGCAGGTGGGATGGCAAAGAGGGTCAAATAAATTATCGAGAACAATGGCTAGTCCGGAGTCACCTAATAGCGATATTGGGTTAGAGATAATCGCCTGTAATCCAATAGGAGATAGGGAGTCGGAAGTTATCAGACTAAACGAAACCTATTTATCCGAGTTGGAACCCCCCGATTTCTAATCGTGGGGTTGTCTCAGGAGGCTGCCGTCCAATCAATCCTTAATAAAGAGCATTTTAAGTGCTATGTTATCTATAAAGGAAAGCCTCGGCATTTCTGCTCAAGCTAAAACTTATTGTCAGGGTTAAAGTTTAGCATCTTGATGCCAGTGGCTTCTGTATAAAAACTTACAAGGTGTGACTTTGGATGCCTGCTTTCTTCAATAATTTATTCTCTCCAGAAAGGGTTATGTACTACGGGCAATGCTACCTCTGGTCTCCGGCAATAGTGTGGCTGCAAATAATTTCCAATTCGCTGACTATCATAGCCTGTTGCTTAATGCCCCTACTGCTGGT
>JBBRLY010000005.1:0-1473 GCA_038231155.1 Saccharimonadales bacterium (SeqCode) | reverse complement strand
CAGATGAAGAAGTTTGGTCAATGGTAATGGACGTAGCTGAGGAAATGATACCGATTCAAGTAAATAATTTAAAAAGATTAGGCATAGATGAAATTAGTTTGGTGAAGGGACAAGGAAAGTTTATTGTAGTTTTAGTGGACTATAAATTAAAACTATTGAAACGATGCGGTTTTGGTTTTAGAAACTTTAGTAATTTTGAAATTCGAGCTTTACTATTTTGGCACTTTCCTAAAGATTTAGCATACTAAGTACGAAAGAGCCGAAATAATGGAAATGGAGGCAACCTCAACATTACTGCCAACACTATAACTGCCCTAGAAAATAGCCCCATTACTGCTAATGCTAACCAGGGTCGAGGTGGTCATATCCAAATCACTACCCAAGGTATCTTTCATCCTCCAGATAGTCCTATTAATGCTTCTTCAGGTAATCCACAGCTTAATGGTGTGGTGAATGTTACAACTTTTGGGTTTAACGCCACCAATAGTTTGACACAATTCAAGGGTAATCAGATCGCTACTCAACAAACCATAGCCAACCGTTGCCTCACCAATCGAAATCAACAACGAGGTAAATTCACGGTTACAGGTTTAGATACTTTACCCATCACTCCCTTCACTAACTTTGATTTATGGTATGCTCTACCACCTCAACCAACTAATACGACATCGCAGCAGAAACCATCAACCTTACCCCCAGTAGCTACTACTCAATCAAAACCTTGGAAGATAGGCGACCCCATTATAGAAGCTCAAGGCATAGTACATACTAAAGATGGTAGAATCATATTAACTTCTACACCTCAGAATGCCACACCAGAATCGGCTGATTCATTGGTATGCCATCCCGATAATGATACCCATAAATCGTAATTCTCACAACAACACTTCCTAAAGCCAACCTGAACATAACATTAGCTTTCAGACCATCAAGAATGCTTCTTGTTAAAAAGGGTGTGCGATCGCCAATACCCTCTTACCCCTATTGATAAAATACAGCGGCTTGCAGCCGCATGAGGTACAATATCAAAATAATGAAATTGTCTTGAGCGTAAATAAAAGCCTACTCTATAGACGGCATAAAAAATAGCCAAAATTTTTAGCATTCACGAAATAAATCATATTTTCGAGCAAGCAATAATAATATAGCCTAGTGCGATGCTCCTGCGGAGCCGCTTCGCTAACGAATATGCGCGGATCTAATGTCCCAGATTTTGGTGTCACTACTGCTGATAGAACGAAGCAAGAATCCCCCGATTATAAATCGGGGAGTGTCAAGTTATGATTCGCGTTCCGCTACGCCTAAGTCACTATCTCACCCGGAAGCGATCGCCACCTCCAGATTTTCGAGCAAATTCTGTAGTTCTTGATATAATAGCGTATCTTTTTGTTGCTGAGCCAAAACAGCCGCTTGTTGCCAGTCTGCCGATGCTTGCTGATTGTCCCCCAGAAAAGAACACACAATCCCCCGGTT
>JBBRLY010000004.1:0-1045 GCA_038231155.1 Saccharimonadales bacterium (SeqCode) | reverse complement strand
ACCTAGCTCAGCAATGGTATGACGATAGGTAGAGGCTTTAACGTTGAACTGGCTGTTGCACATCTTGGCAACAATGAGCGTGGACCAATTGATGAACTCTACGTACTGGCATAGTGTGGACATGAGATAGACTCCTTAGATGGACCCCCACGTTCACTTTGTGGGGATTGCTTCAAATCACTCACACCTCCACAAACATTTCAGGTCTTGCCAGAAGTTTTTGGCGGGCTTATACTGAGGATTAAAAGGAGTTCTTATGAACTACATTCGCTTTTTCGGTGCAGTTCTGTTTATAGCGGGACTATTTCTCTTCCTTGATGCTACAGTCGAGAGAGGGGCAATAGATATGGCCTATCACATTCCCGGTGGATATATGACGGGCTTTGCGTATTCGGACTTTATGGATAGATATTTACTTTTTCAGATTATTGGTGGAGTTATTTCTGCTCTAGGCGCTGGATTAACAGTCTTACGCAAGAAAATCTAGTTCGCTATAATAAGGGGGACAACATGCTCATTCTTTACTTTACTGGCGCTGTATTTATTTGCCTTATCTTGCTAATATTGCGTGGGTGGTATATAGAGCGCCAAAATATTAAGCGTCGTAAACAAGGTATATATACCCCAAGAGAACTTGTTGAGGCTGCCGCTAGAGAAGTAAAACGCCAAAATAAAAAGAGCTAGGGTTTCCTAGCTCTTGTTTGACCGGTCAAACGCTTCTTTTTGCGCTTATATTTTTGAACAAGTCTTTCAGTAGTTTATCTTTCTCCGCGTTGTTCATAGTCTGCCAGAATGATAAAATCCGCTTTTCATCTATAGTCAACATAGCCCCTCTTTTCTGCTCTAATGTGAAGTATTATAACACTAATCATCGTATTAGTCCAGGTCAGACTCATGCCTTCATCGTCTGTAAAATTCCCCTTGCCATACTCATACTTATAATTTGATAGTCTCTATTGATAAGCTCGCTGCTTTATGTTAATTTAGATGTTAGAAACCTTCACGCCGGAGTAATTCATGGCGCATTATCCGCCACGCGGAATTT
>JBBRLY010000003.1:0-2129 GCA_038231155.1 Saccharimonadales bacterium (SeqCode) | reverse complement strand
TAAAGTTACTATGGTTCAAGCGCATCTACTGGCGTACCATGCCCCGATCTGTTGCCCGGTGACTGATTAGGTTTCTTTCCCCTTGGTCGTTAAGCCGAAGACTTTAGCCGTATAGCTGCCAACGTTCTTCACTTTGCCATCGGCCACCTTGACTTGCACATCGTAGAGCTGGCGGGTAATAACCTCGCTTGAGTGAGTGGCCAGCACGGTATCCGCCTGATCAGGCCGGAGCCGGAATTGCTTAACTAACCGCTCATGCAGATTTGATATTTGAGCTGGTTCGGGTTTGGCCTGATAAAAGACTTCAAATTCGACTTCGACCACCGGCTTTCGGCCTCGCCCAGGCCGATCACCATAGATAGGCTTGTACCTGAATGACAAGTCAGTATGGCCATTAATTTCTTTCGCTGCTACATCAAGAACGTTCTTTTGAAACCGCGTCCAGTTGGAATAGCTGTCTTTACCTGTCTTGAGATCAATGATGCTAAGCATTGATTTGAGTTCTACCAAGTCACGCCGGAACGTCTTGTCTTTCATGTTTTTATACATGCAAAGCAGCTCGTAAACCCGTTTAGCATATGCTGAATTGAGAGATATTGCCGCGGCCAGTTGAATCTTGGTGAATCGCTGATTCAAATCGATGTAAAAAGGCCTCACCTTCCTTGATAACTCAATTTCGATAACATCTGTCCCTTTTTTAAATTGGGCTGATGAAATGAATGTAGCCTGTAAAAAGTCTCCATTGGCTAAGGTTGTTTCAAACACGCGGGTCATCAACTTTCTTGTAGCCTGCCGGTATGGTTCGGCCTTTAACCTGTCAGAACCCATAATCGTAGCCATCTCATTAACAGATACTTGATAGTATCTATCCTCAGGATCATTTGGTTTAACCTGAGCGACTACCATGTAGAGTATATTTTTTTCGGCTTCGGTCATCTCATAACGAGCAACTGTTAGGACATTATCCTGCCATATTTCAAGAGCCTTTCTCATGTTAGCTTGTTTACAAGCAAATGTAAAAAGTAAATTTTATTAAAATAGCTTACTAAAAAAAAAACCTAAAATAGGGTCCAAACCTTACTTTATTAAGGCCGTTTCTGGGTCCAAACCTTACTTTATTAGCGATTAAACCTTACTTTATTAAAGTTATCCACACTATAAGTCTTTAGTAATCAGGCAGTTATTTACTAATTTTTCTCTCTACAAGTGTTTAACAAGTGTATTTGAAAATACACAAGCACTTGTTGTCGAAAAAAGTGGCTTGAAAAATGGCATTTAGGGGGCTAACGCGACCGAAAAACTAAAGGGGAGGATCTGCTAATGAGCAGATCAAAAATCAAATGGGAAAGAAAAGGAAAAAGCAAAAAAACTGAAGGGAGCACAGGGGCCCGGCAACTAAAAACTTAGTTATTAACAACTTAGTAAATAAAACTCTATTTTTAGTATATAAAAATCTTTTTAGCTCTCCGTTTTAGCTTATTACAGACGTTTTCCTACTAACGTGTGTCAAACTCTCCACCTAAACGAATTTATGCTCTTGTAGGGGCTTTAAATGCTCTAACACGGCCTTGCTCTGTCTCCATCTCTCCTTGCCATTACTAAAGTGATTTGGGGCGGACTGATCTACCGCTATCGACGTGGATTTACAAACTCCGGCAGGTTGGGGTCGAATCAAGACCGCCATAGGTTGTTTAGTTAGTCCTGCTCAGCCCGGTCAATCTACCGAACCCCGAAACGTTCCCGTATTTTACTACCACGGCCACCTGTTGTAGACTGGCCAGAATTGGTACACCTGACACAACCTGTACACCTAATGCAACTACCCCAACTGATGCACCTACGTTGGTTGTTTTAGCCCGTTAGGTTGAAGCACGTAAGCGTGTAAGTATTGAAGCATGTAAGTATTTAATGCTTACCTGCTTCAAATAAAATCAGGGTATTTCGGAGATTTTGGTAGGAAATGTGTTTGCTCTTAGTTTGTTTGCTTGTGTGTAAGCAAGCCATGGCTTTGTAGCTACAAACTGCGCCTGTCGGCTTGTTTTGCGCTACAAAGCCAGTCAACCGTTACGCAAGCTTACGGTTGACCGGCCTGCAAGTGTTCCTCTTGACCCCCCTTTCCAATGGCTGAC
>JBBRLY010000002.1:0-1053 GCA_038231155.1 Saccharimonadales bacterium (SeqCode) | reverse complement strand
GGAATGTACTATCAATCAATTCTCAGAACAGCAGTGAGTGAAATGATTGATGGTGCTAGGGAGAATGATATAGAGAAAACTTATCAAACTAGATTTAATATTCGATGGACATGGGCAGACTCAATCGCTACAGAAGCAGCACAGAAAGTCGCTCAGTTAAAAACAGCTAGAGCCAATCAGATTGATGATTTAAAAGCTTCTATCAAGTCTGCCAATGACTACGTGAAGAAACAGATAAAGATTTTAGAGAAGAAAATAACCAAACCTACAACGTTTAAAGAGGCAAAGTGGATTAATAATAAATTACTTGGCTTGAAGCAGAAGTTATTGAGAGTTGAGCGAAATCAAAATAAATTTAGGAAGTTAGAGTCAGATAAGCGATTAAAGGTAGTTTTTGGGAGTAAGAAATTATGCAATGCTCAACATCATTTAGAGGCGAATGGATATACTTCTCATGATGAATGGTATGCAGATTGGCAAAAAGCCAGAAGTGGTAACTTTTATGCTGTAGGTAAAGGTTCTGTTATTGGTGGGAATGAAGTCATTAGCATAACTCACAGTATCGATAACTGGTTTAGTGCTAAAATCTCAGTGCCATATTTTCTCCGAGATGATTATGGAGATACAGTAACTCTAGACTTTGAACTAAATCCCAAATACTCTGGGGCAGTAATTTGGGCATTGAACAATAACAAGCCAATTACAGTCAGGTGTTTTAGGCGGGAAGATAAGACAGATAATTGGTATATATCACTAACTACTTATGATGTAGATGTGCCTTGGGTATCTTATAAGAGTAATGGTGCTATAGGCATCGATTTAAACGCTGAGTCAATTGATATTGCTTATGTTAAGTCTGATGGTAATTTGAAATGGAGTAAGACTTATGAGATAGATTTTGATAATTTATCTAATGGGCAACGTCAGACAAGATTATGGGATATATGCGCTGCTCTTGTTAAACTAGCAGAGGTAGAATCATGTCCAATCGTTATTGAGAATTTAGATTTTAGTAAGAAGAAAGCATCAATGGGTGAGACGTCCAAGGGATAT
>JBBRLY010000001.1:0-1247 GCA_038231155.1 Saccharimonadales bacterium (SeqCode) | reverse complement strand
ACCCTTAGAACCTTAACAATGAATCTATTACATCGATTAAAGCCTACGAACATGTCCGCTCAACTCGATAGATTTGCCGACAATGTTTCGTCCCTATTCCAGTTTATGAAACTTGAAGCTGTTTTATAAGAAAGCCCTGTTCCGACATACAAGAGCTACCAAACACAAAACAGATCGGCATATGCTAATCTTCTACGTCAGGTTGTTCAACAGTCAAGAACGGATATTGGTAATCCAAATCTACAGTGGGTTATTGCTCAAGCTTCTTTTATAACTGGTGGTGACGTCAATAGCGATATTCAGTTAGGACAATTTGATGTGTCAAATGATGCCAATAATAAATTAGGACCTAATACTGATGTTTTAGGTAGTGACTACCGAGCTAGTGATAATACTCACTTAACAGAATTCTCTCCAAATGGTTCACATCAAAATGGCTTAACCACGCTAGCGCAGTATTGGTACGATAAATTGAGTACGGCTAATCTATCACCTACATTAGCGAAACTACCTGTGCCAATAACGGTTACAATTGACGGAAGTAATCGAATAATTTCTGTCCCACCCGGACTGGGTCAATACTACTGGGGGAACGATATTAATTCTATTTCTCCTGGGTCAAACTCTATAACTACTTCAATTGGATCTGGTTCTATCCGCTGTTTTATTAAGGATGGATTTGGAAACTGGATAATCACCCCTTCAGCTCTCATGAATTGTCCATCTTGTCGTCAGGGGATAGACTCTTCACCAGGAATTGAAGATGAGCCATTAAAATTTACGGTTTATCCAAATCCATTCTTTCAATCTCTTACCGTTGAATTCGAAACTGTGCAGCCAAATAGTCAAGTTTCGCTTGATATTATTGACGCTAAGGGCCAGGTTGTGAAAACAATTGTCAATAGCGTTCATGATATAGGCCGCTGGAAGTATCCGGTCTCGATTTCAAACATTCCTAAAAACAGTATATATTTTTGTAGATTAAAAATAAACGGACTTTCTACTACGAGGAAAATTCTTGCCGCTGATCAAGAATGATTTCAAAAATCATATACATCTTTGAAATCTCAGAAATGATTGGTAAGGAGTGGTAAATACAATATTTATTATTCTTTTTCAATTACTTCTGAGATAAATTAAGAACTACTCAACTATTTCCCTGTCCTTCCGATGATGGTTAGTATATGAGTTTATCTCTCATATACTATCCATCATCGGAAGGACAGGGAAATAGTTGAGTAGTTCTT